>JBCCCJ010000723.1:0-4038 GCA_039033615.1 Bacteroidota bacterium | reverse complement strand
CTTCGGCAAGCTCAGCACAGGCTCCGGGGGAGATTGTTCTACGATCGAAGATTGTCCCCCGCTGGCGGGGGCTGGGGGTGGATAAATTCCTGATTACCAAAGTCTATTATCCAAAATTCACGTTACATTAACTTGTAGAATCGTCTGTTGTTTAGGTTTTCCTCAGAGTCGCCATCCGATGAAGACCGAAGGAGCGATAGAAGGAGGTACGATCCTTCTCAATTGATAGGTTCCATTTCCCAGATCTCGGGGCTCAGTGTTGTTGAGGAGGAAAATCAAGGAATACCGAAGGCCTAGATGGAGGCGATCTCGTCGGAAGGGAAACCAATTGTACCCGAGACTGATGCTGGTAAACCAGTTGCGGAACTCGTCTGAGTTGGCAGCTTCAGTTGCCCTCCACCCTTCGTACCCCACGCTCCCATTGACATAGAACCCTTTGTCAAAGCTGGCTCGACTGAAGCGATAATTGACCTCCACACCAATGGCATAAGCCCAGTCAATGGCAAGGTCTTCGATTTGATGCTGGAAAAAGTCGTCTCTCACAAATTCTGGCAATTGGAATCCCCCTTGTGCGGTCAATCCTACCGACCATCGTTGAGGGAAATGGTACATGGGACTGATATGATAGCCGCCCAAAACGAAATAGGAGGGGTTCGCCAATATGGAGACCCGGCCTTGTAAGGGTAGGCCTGCTTCTTGAGCTTGCGCCGTCATGCTTTGAAACAGCAAGGCCGTGACGCCTATGACAACCAATAAGTGATTCATGTTGATTCTTTTTGCCGCATAAAAAATCCGACCATTCCCTTTCATTCAAGCGCGTCAGAATGGTCCTAAAAACACTTTTGAGTCTTTTCCCACGGAAAGCTTATTGTTTGCTTTTGGTACAAATGTATGCTTCCAGATCAGGAGAAAAGGATACGATGGGCAGAATTTGGTATACAATCTGCAGATTTGACGGCCATCCTCCTTTCATTTAGAGTCCAACAACCTTCCGCAAAAGGAAATCGGCTGTGAGCTCCTCAAAGGAATTCACAGCCATTCATTTTTGATCAACTATCAAGGATTCTCCCCTACTTCCCCGCCTTGAATTTCTTCAAGCCTTCCTGGAAGTACTTCTGGTACCATTCCACGTCTAGCGGAGGATCGAAGCCACTCGGTGGCATCAGCTCGTTTTGCTCGTGGTCGAGCAGGACGTAGAGGGGCTGGGCATTGGAGCCGTAGGTGTTCAACTCGTGCTGAATCCATTTGTCGCCAACGGTACGGATTTTTTTGCCTTCAGAACTGATTTCCACTTTCGGCAGCTTTTGACTGTCATCGGTGTACAGGGAGATCAGCACGTATTCTTCATTGATCAATCGCCTGATTTCCGGATCTACCCACATATTCTGCTCCAAGTAGCGGCAATTGGCGCAGGTATGACCGGTGAAGTCTAGAAATACGGGCTTATTGACTGATTTGGCGTAGGCCAATCCTTGATCCAGATCATAGAAGGCACAGAATCCTTTGGGAGAATCCTTGGATAAATGTTCTGAGACTTTATCTGGATAGGAACAAATGTCCTGATTGGCAGAGGTAAGCGAAGTCGTCGAACTACTTAGGCTGAGCTGTTGGCTCGTACTGAGCTTCACCCCAATGTTGCTGCTATCTGATGGCAAATATCCTCCCAGCATCCGCAATTCTGCTCCCCATAAGCCTGGCACCAAATACAAGACAAACCAGAAGGAACACATCGCCAACAGCAAGCGAGGCACGGAAACTTTTTCTACGGGGCTGTCGTGCGGCAGGCGCAACTTTCCGAGGAGATATAGACCCAGCATGCTGAAGATCACGATCCAAGCGCCAAGGAAGATTTCCCGATCCAGCAAGCCAAGGTGCCACACCAAATCCGCCCGGCTGAGGTAAATCATCGCCAAGGCCAGTTCCAAGAAGCCAAGCACGACTTTCACACTGTTGAGCCAGCCACCAGAGCGAGGCAGCGAATTGAGCCAGCCAGGAAAGACTGCAAACAGTGCAAACGGCAAAGCCAGTGCAGAAGAGAAGCCCAACATGACAATGGTAGGTTCCAAATAGGAAATCCCTCTTGAGGCTTCTACCAGAGCGGTACTCACCAGGGGGCCGGTACAGGAAAAGGACACAATCGCGAGGGTCAGGGCCATGATGAATATTCCAACCAGGCCTCCTCTGCCACTTTTTTTGTCCAATGCCGAACTCCAGGAGCCAGGCAACATGATCTCAAACATCCCGAGAAATGACAACGCAAAAGCGAAGATCATCGCAAAGAAGATCAGATTCATCCAGGGATTCACGCCCAACTGACGCATGGCGTCACCGCCAAAGATGATAGAAATCATCAATCCCAGGAAGGTATAGATGAAGACGATGGACAAGCCGTAAAAAATCGCGTTCCGAATGCCTTGGGAGCGATTCTTATTTTGCTTGGTGAAAAAGCTCACCGTCAGCGGTATCATGGGGAAGATACAAGGCGTAAAAAGGGAAGCGAGCCCGAATATAAAGCCTTTGAGAAACGTCAACCAAAGGGGATCTTCTTCTCCCTTTTCAGCATCAGCGGCACTCATTTTCGCCGTTTCGGTCTCCCCCAGTTCAGGAATGGGCTGCCCCCAGCTTTCCAGAATCTCTACTTTTTCATTCACACAAGCGCCATCATCACAGACCTGATAGGACAGATAGGCTTCCAGAACCGGATTCTCCTCGGTTATGTTGAACTCCTGAGAGAAGGTAACCTCATCGTGGAAGAGGATGACATCTGTTTCGAAGATCTCATCAAATTTTTTGATCGGGTCCCCGGCTTCTTGTAGGTCTCCGACCAGCTCAATCCCACGGCTTCTGCCGTTGAAATTGAAGGTCGTGGGTAAGCCTGCGGGCTCTTTGGGAGGAATGGAAGAATAGATATGAAAGCCAGGGTCGATCTTGGCGGAGAAATTCAGGGTAACGATATCCCCAACTTTGGGCGTACCAGCCGGGTCGTATGTCACGTCCCAATCTACTGCATCGACAAATCGGGCCGGATCATTGTTGACTATTTTGGGTAGCTCTGGGACCGTTTCCGTTTTTTCGGGAACTACTTGGGGTTCCGTTTTGCTTTGTCTGGCTTCGGGCTTGGGCTCTTTGGTAGGTGCTTCTTGAACTGGCGGAGCTGGGGCAGGCGCTTCCTGCTTCACGACAGTGGTCAGGTTCATGCTCAGGTCATAGGTACCTGGAATACACTGAGAGTCATCACAAACCTGATATCTCAAGTAGCCCACCAATTTGGGCTTGGTAGCGGTGATTTTGACTTGCTGGAGGTAGGTGACCGCATCGTGATAAAGAGAAAGGTCATTCTCAAAAATCTCATCGTAGGCCGTTTCCACATGGCCTTGGTCCGTCAACGGCCCGACCTTTTCGATTCCAGCGGCTTCCTCATCCAAGTCAAAAGTCGCAGCCATCATCTGCATGGCTTCGACCTGTTTGGCTGAATACATGTGATAGCCTGGATCAATCAGGACTTCGATGCGGAGGGTAACCACGTCCCCTTCCGCAAATCCGGAGGCAGGCTCCAAGCGGTGAGAAAAATGAGCGGCTTGCTCGATTTGACCAAAGAGGAGGGAACTGCCTGTGAAGAACATAAGTCCCCAGAAAAACAGAGAAAAGCGGAACAAACGCATATCTACAGAAAAACTTGAATCCAAATGAGTGATCCTGACCAAAGAAAACTCAAGATACACAATCGTAAGAAGATAGCCACAATATCAGCCCTATCCGATTGCGAAATTGCCGCCTACCTGACATCGGAGAGCTCGTCGGTATTGATCCGTACAAAGCCCCGATAGGCTCCAAAGGAAATGGGTTGATACCCTTGCAACAAATTAGGGAAATGAGACTGGAGTTCGGGAAATAGTCGATCAGAATCCAGGATCAGCGCGGGTGGATTTTCCCGAAACGCGAGGTAGATATCCCGATCCGATTCCTTTTGGGAAAACAGCGACAGTTGAGAGGGGGGCGTGTACACCGGAAACTTCAGGATGGCAATCCGAAAATCGG
>JBCCCJ010000722.1:0-4040 GCA_039033615.1 Bacteroidota bacterium | reverse complement strand
GCTTCGCTCAGCAGATGGAAGTAGCGCATTTCGGACCAATCGCCTGGAAACCGTCATTCCTGGCGATACCACGAGTTGGACGGAAGTAGATTTTGTATTTGACAGCACGGCCTTGGCAGGCTTTGATTCGACCGACCTGCGGGATGTGTGGTTTTATCTGGATCGTGGAACAGACAATTTCGCGGGGAATGAATTCGTCTTCGATTACTTCACCATCGGAGCCGCCCCAGATTCCTCGACCTTTTCCACCTGCCCAGAAGATAGCACGGTCGATCCACCGATAGAAGGCATCGCCTATGCCATCCATTATGATTCTGGAGCTGATCCTTTGTTCAGCGGTAGTTCCGCGGACGTCTTGACCCAAACCATCGACTCCGCTTGTAGTCAGTTGTTCCTTACGGTTACGGCCCCGGATACCGCTCCTTGGAATGGGACCAGCCCCATCATCGTCAATCCCCAAGACGACATGGGCAGTGACATCACGGACCTTTCTGGCAGCATGAGTTTCCACCTGAGGGTTCGGAGTCAGGATTCGGTAGAATTGGCCTTGCTATTGAGAGCCGGAGATGGCAGCAGTGCTTTCCGTACGGATCGCATCAGCCAACTCATTCCTGGCGATACGATGAGCTGGACCGAAGTTACCTTCACCTTCGATAGTGCAGCTTTGGGTGGATTTGACTCGACCGACTTGCGCGATACCTGGCTTTACCTGGATTATGGCACCGACAATTTCGCCGGAAATGCCTTCTGGGTGGATTATTTCGCTATCGGTCCCAAGCCTGATCCCTCGACCCACTCTGATTGTTCTCTGCTGCCGCCATTTGAGTTTCCCTGGGTCATTCATTGGAATGATGCCAGCGCCGATACCCTCGGAGGTTCCGAGTCGTTCAAATACACCCAAATCATTGATACCGTCTGTAGCCAATTGGCCGTTTCGGTAACGGAACCCATTTTTGATCCCCATGAACCCTTCAAACCCATCGTGGTCAACCCCAAAGATGAGCTGGGGAATGATCTGGTAGATCTGTCTGGCAACGTGCGTATGTACGTGCGGGCTAGAAGTCTCGAAGCAGTAGAACTGTCGGCTTTGTTACGATCTGGGGGAGGAAGCGCGGGGGAGCGTACCGAAATTGTGCGCCAAATGGTCCCCGCCGGATTGGATGTCTGGACGGAATTGGTCTATGATTTCACCGGGAGCAATTTGGTGGGCTTTGACTCCACGGATTTGCGGGATTTCTTCCTGTACCTCGATCGGGATATTGCCAATTTTGCCGGAAATGAGTTTTACTTTGACTACCTCAGCATCGGAGTGGCGCCGGATGAAGCGGATGATTCTGATTGTGTAGAAGCTGTCAGTGTCGCGGATGACTTGTACACTCAGCTTTCCGTGTACCCCAATCCATTGCCATCAGGTCAATTGTTGCAATTGGAACTGGCAACTGCTTCGCCTAAGGGCATGCATGTGAAACTGCTCAATATGAATGGCCAACTTCTCGCGGAATTGCCAGATGCATTTGCTCGCAGCCAAACCCGTACCGAATGGCAATTGCCACAATTGGTGCCTGGTATGTACGTGATTCAGCTGGAAAGTGAGGCTGGAACCCAATATCAAAAATTGCTGATCCAATAGTAGTAGTAGGACCAACTGGGAGGCGGATTTCGCCTCCCAGTCTTGGTTATGTTTCTCCATTTCCCCCCTTCCCATGAAATTCCCTCAACCATTCCTCCTGTTTCTCGGGCTGAGTTTCCCTTTGATGGTACTCGCCCAATACATTCCTACGGCTGCGTTTTTGGATAGCACTGGTCGCATGAACTACCAGCGTGATGAAGAAGGCAATCGAATTCCTGATTATAGCCATGCTGGCTATGGAGGCGGTGGGATAGCCCTTCCCCAAGTACCCACCCAGTTGACGCTGGGGCCAATCTCTGGAGATAATACTGCCCACATTCAGGCCGCTATCGATCAAGTCAGTATGATGATGCCGGATGCCAATGGCTTCCGTGGTGCTTTGGAATTGGATACAGGCCGCTATGAAATTCATGGCACCTTGTCCGTCGCTACCAGTGGGGTAGTGCTGAGAGGAAAGGGAGACGGGGATGATCACAGCACCAATACGGTTCTCATTGGGGTGGGAAATACCCCCAATCAGCGAGACATTCTCGTGGTGGGCGGCGGAAGTAGCACCCGCTGGGATGGACAGGTTTCTGGCACTGCTACCTTTGTCCTGACGGATCGGACAGAAGTAGGCGAGTACCAACTCAAAATTGAAAAACCAGATCCCTATTCCGTCGGGGATAACATCATCATTGAGCACCCTTGTACCCAGGAATGGATCAATGCCATCGGTGGGGGAGGAGGGGTATCTGAAGGACCATGGTCGGTGGGAAGTCAGCCCTTGCTGTTCAATCGCCGGATTGTGGACATTCAGGACAGTGTCATCACCTTGGATGTTCCCCTGTACAATACCTTGGACCGAACCTTGGCGCCTTATTTTGTGTATCGCTACAACCGGGCGGGCATCGTTACCAATGTAGGGGTAGAGGACCTGCGCATTGACATCGAAACCGCCGGAGGAGATGATGAAGACCACGCCTGGAATGCCCTTGGTCTGGTCCAAGTAGAAGATGCCTGGGTAAGGGGTTGTACCTTCTTACATTTTGGGTTGGCTGGGGTGTACACCAATACTGCCAATCGGGTTACCATCGCCAATTGTCGGGCGCTCAATCCGGTGGCTCAGATCACCGGGGCTCGGATGTACAATTTCAATTTGGTGAATGCTTCTTCGCAAGTCCTGGTTCGGGATTGCCACGCGAGCAATGGCCGCCATCACTATGTCTCCAACGGAACTTCTTCCGTTTCTGGCTGTGTGTTCCTCTACTGCACTTCCGAAGCGGCTTACAATGCCAGTGAAGGTCATCGTCGCTGGATCATGGGCCTGTTGTTTGACAATCACGAAGAACAGGCCGTTCGCCAAAACCGAGTCTTATTGGGCTTGTACAACCGGGGAGATTATGGCACGGCACATGGTTGGTCTGCTGCTCACTCGGTCGCCTGGAATTGTGGGATGGCAGGTACCCAATTGGTGGTGCAGAAACCACCGACTGCACAGAACTATGCCGTGGCCTGTCGGGGCACCGTCTCTGGAAATGGTCCCTGGCCGGGCCCTGCCGGACACATCGAAGGAACTGGTCAATTGGAAGTGGAGCCGACTTCTTTGTATTTGGCACAGCTAGAAGCCCGCCTGGACGGATTGGAAGAAGTCGTCAACGATCCCATCGGAACCGGTATCGCTGCTGATCCCTGGCAAACCCACTGGCAGTTGTATCCCAATCCTTCCACGGGGCAGTTGTTCATCTCCTCGCGGGAGCAACGGGCCTTCCAAGGAAGCCTCAGAGATCTTCGGGGCAGGATTCTGACCCGGTTTTCTGGAAACGGCGAGTGGCAAGGCGACTGGTCTGAATTGTCTCCTGGTTATTACCTGATAGAGTTGATACAGCCAGGGCAAACCCATTGGATTCGGTGGGTCAAAGCGTAACCCCCGATGAGGTTGCAGCAAGGAGGATTTCTGGTGATCGCTATCACGCTTTGCTTGATTCTGGCAGGCTAATCCTGTCAAGGGTAGTCTATCGGGGACTCCTCCCTGCTGCACTTTCAGGAATTGGAACAACTCTCCTGGCAAACCTTGATGCAAGGTTTAGGAACGGATGATTGGCAAGAGCATTGGATCCTGGATGGAGAAATGACCTATGCCACATTTGGATCAGGGCGTCCGGTATCGGGACATTCGAGTGATGGGCTTATTATTCCTGGGTAGGTGATATTTCAGGCAAACCAAAATAGACGGAGTCCCGTATTGGTAAAGACTTCCCCCCTTTTTTAGTCGTGAGATGTGACCATTACCATATCAAAATGATCACATTTTACCAATGAAAACAGTCGATCAAATTACCGAACAAGACCTCGAACTCTTGAGCCAGGAAATCATGGCCGCGAGTGATTCGATGAGTGAAAACGATTTGTACGAGGTCGTTGGAGCCAG
>JBCCCJ010000721.1:0-4044 GCA_039033615.1 Bacteroidota bacterium | reverse complement strand
CGTCAATTGCCACTACAATACATTGTGATCCAAACTGATCAGCAGCCTCTGCAACAACGTCTGGATTGGCCACAGCAGCGGAGTTGAAGCTCACCTTATATCAGGTGGACGAGCCCGCAAATTTGTTCAGCTTGCCCTTCATTCAGGCCTTTGTCGAAGTGGCGAAAGAAGCCATCGCGGATGATTCCGTGAAGGGAGTGATCGTCACATCTTCTCGCCGGATGTTCATGGCAGGGGGCGATCTCCGCATGCTGGGGGCACCGATTGAGGATGCCCAGGTATTTTTCGATGCCATCATGCAGAGTCATCGCTGGTTTCGCGAGATTGAAACCGCGGGCAAGCCCTTTGTCGCAGCTATTAACGGCACTGCCTTGGGCGGAGGCATGGAATTGTGCCTCAATTGCCACCATCGCATCGCGTTGAATGACGTCAAAATCAAGCTGGGTTTCCCGGAAATTCAGGTTGGTCTATTCCCAGGCGGAGGGGGCACCGCCAAAGTGCCCTACCTCATGGGCATCCAAAATGGTCTGACCTATCTGCTGCAAGGCGTGCAAGCCCGTCCCCCCAAAGCCCTGAAAGACGGATTGATCGATGATACTGCCGAGACCCAGGAGGAACTGCTGGAAAAAGCCAAAGCCTGGATTCTCGCCAATCCAAACCCAGTCCAACCCTGGGACAACAAAAAGCATCGCATTCCTGGTGGAGCAGTCTGGAGTCCGGGCGGAGTGATGACCCTCATGGGAGCCGCAGGCAACGTCGGCAAGCGCACCCACGGCAATTATCCGGGAGCAGAATACATCCTAAAGGTGGTGCACGATGGCCTGCAAATTCCCATCGACCGCGCCCTCGAAATCGAAGCCCGCTACTTCACCAAGGTCTGCATGACCAAAGAAGCCAAGAACATGATTCGTACGGGCTTCATGGGCATCAATGCAGCCAAGAAAGGCAAAGCTCGTCCGGCAGATCAGCCCAAGTACGAGGTCAAGAAACTCGGCATCTTGGGTGCTGGGATGATGGGCGCTGGGATCGCCTACGTTTCTGCCAAAGTAGGCATGGATGTGGTGCTGAAAGATGTCAGCGTAGAAGGCGCGGAGAAAGGCAAAGATTATTCTCGCAAACTGCTCAACAAAGCAATTGCGAAGAAACGCTCCACCGATGCAAAGGCAGAAGCACTGTTGGGCCGCATTCACCCCACCGACGATCCCAATGCCGTAGAAGGCTGTGATTTGGTAATCGAAGCGGTATTTGAAAATCCGGAATTGAAGGATCGGGTTACCAAAGAAACCGAAGCGGTATTGGCGCCAGACAAAGTATATGGTTCCAACACCTCCACCATTCCGATCACCCTGCTGGCAGAATCCTCGGCTCGTCCGGAGAATTTTATCGGGATTCACTTCTTCTCTCCCGTGGACAAAATGCCTTTGGTAGAAATCATCGTGGGCGAGAAAACCTCCCCCAAAGCCATTGCAGCGGCGGTGGACTACACGGTGGCTATCAAAAAGGTGCCTATCGTAGTGAACGACAGCCGAGGCTTCTTCACTTCCCGTTGTTTTGGGACCTTTGTGAGCGAAGGTATGTTCCTATTGGAGGAAGGTGTGCCTCCAACGATGATCGAAAACATCGCCAAAAAGCAGGGCATGCCCGTGGGACCTTTGGCGGTGCATGACGAAGTGACGCTGACCTTGAGTCTGCATGTGTACGAAAGCAATCCTGATCCCAAGCGGCCCCAGGATGTTCGTCTGTATGAATTGATCAAAGATTTGGTGCATACCCATGGCCGCACTGGCAAGAAAGATGGGGCGGGCTTTTATGACTACCCTAAAGGTGGGAAAAAGCATCTCTGGCCCAAATTGAAGGAGCTCTTTAACAGCCGGGTAGACGCCCTTGATGAAGACACCATCGCCAAGCGCATCATGCACCGTCAAGCCTTGGAAAGCTACCGCTGTCTGGATGAAGGCGTGCTCAATTCTACCACTGACGGAGACATTGGCTCGGTGATGGGATGGGGCTTCCCCATCTTCACCGGAGGAGCGATCTCCTACATCGACTATGTTGGCATCCAGCAATTTGTGGCGGATTGTGATGCGTTCAAAGCCGCCTATGGCGAACGCTGGGAGGTCCCAGCCAGCTTACGCGCCATGGTCGAAGCTGGACAATCGGTGCATGAATTTGGCAAGGAAGCCGCTCAGGCGTAGGAAACGTCATTATCGTCCATCACAAGGAAAGCCAAGAGAGAAAATCTTGGCTTTCCTTATTTCAGGTCAAACAATTGTAAGAGATGTTCTTTTAGGCTTGGATGGTGTTGGGAAGGAAGTTCACCAAGTTTTCGATGGATAAGCCTTTTGGGAATGGTAACCAAACGATGTAATCGGATAGCAGAACTCACTTTCAGACCAGATCGGGCAAATCCCACCTCACCTTTCATAATCACAAGATCTGAAGATTCATCTGCTTTACCGACCTGACTGGTGATGAACGCAATTACCACATGCTCATAGATTGAAATGGGGTCAGTAAGGCAGATTGCTGGGCGGATTTTGGTCCTACTCAAATCATCAAATGGAAATGGAACCAATACTATGCTATACTTCATGATCCATCGGTTCGCCATCCTTAAGTGAATAAATATCCTCCGCGGGTTCTTCTAAAAAGTCAAAAGCAGAGTTACCAGAAATACTTTTCAACCAAATAGCATCCTCTATTTCATCTGATTCAGGGATCAAGACGATGATCTTAACTCGCTGATTTTTCAACTGAGGGGGTTCATCCAAGGTTAAGGTCCCAGTCTCGTCAAAAAAGCCACTGACTTCTACTGCCTTCATGCTATCTTATTAGTAGATGTTCCTTTAACATACGGTTTTTTTGTCGTTTCGCTACAAATTTCTCCTATTCATATTCTCTTTCCACCCTCAACTCCTCCCTATGCTTGAAGGCATCCGCATCATCGACTTTACCCGTTTGCTGCCTGGGCCAGTAGCCACGCACCTGCTCGCCCAAATGGGCGCAGAAGTCATCAAGATCGAAAGTCCCAAGCGGCAGGATTATGCGCGAATCGGCCTGAACCCGGTGGATGGAGCGAGTTTGATGTTCCATCAACTCAATCACCTCAAGGACTTGAGAAGCATCGATTACGAGCGTGAAAAAGGCAAAGCCGAAATCCTCGAATTGGTCGCTTCAGCGGATGCGGTGATTGAGCAATTTCGTCCGGGAGCGATGGCCGCCTGGGGACTGGACCATGAAAGTCTGAAAGCAATTAAGTCTGATCTGGTCTATATTTCCCTGACCGGGTATGGACAGACCGGGCCTTTTGCGCACATGGCTGGGCACGACATCAATTATTTGGCCTATTCCGGCATCCTCGACCTCAATCGGGATGAAACAGGCCGTCCGGTCCTCCCCGGCGTGCAATTCGCTGACATCAGTGGCGCTTATCTAGCGGTGATGAGCTTGCAAGGGGCTTTGTTGCAGCAGAAAATCACTGGCCAAGGAAGCTATGTAGAAGTGGCCATGACGGATGCAGTTTTGCCCTTCCTTACCTTCCCCTACAACTTGGAAGCCAGCGGTATGCCCCAGAGTTTCAACTTCCTTAATGGCACCACCGCCGTCAATTATGGCCTCTACGAATGCGCCGATGGCAAATTTCTAGCCGTGGGAGCGCTGGAAACCAAGTTTTGGAATCGTCTCTGCCTGCTCATAGATCGCCCCGACTGGCAACGCAACAACCAGTTGGAACTCATGGTACAGCAATTCCCCCGCAAGGAGGTGGAAGAATTGTTTCTCAGCCAGGATCGGCAGCACTGGTTGGAGGTACTCGAAAAAGAAGAGGTCTGTGTATCTCCGGTACTTAAACTCGGAGAACTGGAAAATCATCCCTACCATCAGGCCCGGGAGAATTTTGGGACCTTTTTGAGTCCGAAGGGAAAGGAATTGAAGGAGATGGGGAAGGTTTGGCGGGAGGGATGATCACTCCAGTTGCTCTGTTTTTCACCCCTGTCTTTTTTCTTACCTTTATCCATATGCAAAAATATCCCATCGGCATCCAGG
>JBCCCJ010000720.1:0-4045 GCA_039033615.1 Bacteroidota bacterium | reverse complement strand
GCGGAGCGACTGCCACTTACCCCTTCTAACTCCCGATGCTCACGACAAGCGGAGAGCAAGGGAACATCGCTTGTCCAGCGAGCTTCTCTCGATCAAATGACAAATTTGTCCTACACCCGTAGCACCCCCTTGGCAATCTCTACGGGGATTTTCTGTAATTTGCTAGAGAAGTGCTTTTCCTGATTCCTGGGTATGAGACAAAACAATTGCTGGTCGTACGTCCTCATTGGTAGCCTGAGTTTCCTGATTCTGTTGATTGGACAACCTCAATTGCAAGCAGCAGATACGACCTTGGACTCGCTTCGTGCCGTCTTGACTCAGACCCCAGATACTCTGTTGGCAAAGGAATGGTTGGCCTTTTCAGATGAGTGGGAAGCGCAAAAACAATGGGATTCTGCCTATTGGTACGGAGAGAAAGCCTATCAATCGGGGCTCCAATACAAAGATACCTTGCAATTCCGGGCGGCCCTATTCCAGCTCTCCTACATTTCCACTGCGAAAGGAGACAGCAGTTTGGGAGATAGCCTATGGGGAGAAGCCATTTATTTGCAGGCCTTGTATGGCTATCGGTTTCAGCGGGAGCGCTACAGTTTCAACAATGCCTATCGCTATTCCTCCATCCGAAGCTCTCTTTTTGTGCTGTTGGACAGCAGCCAATCGCTCAGCTTTGACAGCGTCCTGACCAAGGACATTCGGACAGAATTTCAGCTGAATCACTATCTCGGGGTACCGGATAAGAAGGAGGTGTATTGGGTTCATTTCCGATTTCATGGTCATCCAGACACTGCGGAACTGGCTACTTTTTTGATGGGGATTGACAATGCTACCTGGGATACCATCGACGTATATCTCGCCAATCGGGATAGCGGCTGGACCCATACCACCACGGGCATTCAACTACGTCCAGAAGAGAAAACCGCCTATCAGGATTGGCGGAGCATCATTCAGGTGCCAGTGGAGGCCGGAGAAAGTCGTCGGATGTACCTTCGGCTTTCCGGCATCAGCACCAGAAGACAACCTTCAACGATTTTTCTGGCTCATTTGCATCATGCCCATATGTCGGAGACTGAGCCCCGAGCCAAGCGAAACATGGGCATATTCTTTTGGATCTTAGTGGTGCAAGGCTTGTATTTTTTGTTGCTGTTTCTCTCCACCCGGGAAAATACTTATGTGCCTTATCTGGTCTATTTGATGGGGGTCATCCTGTATGCTTTTACAGTCCACTACTACCACTCCCTTTTTCATGGGTATGTGGATTACAATTGGATGCTGATTTTCACGGCCATTGGACTGGCAGGAGTCGGACTGTTGTCTTTTGCGCTTCGCTATCTCAACATCCGGAAATTGTCCCCTTTCTGGTATCGCTTTACCCGAATATTCATTGGCGTGTTTGCCATCCCGCCTGCCTTTATGGTGGGACTGTTTGTGGCAGGAGCGGTGTTTGGTGGCAAGGATGGCCCGGATGTGTTGAACTCCCTGGCTACCATCATGGTATCGGCGACTTTTTTGTCGGTTTCCTTTGGCCTGATTGTGACCATCCTATTGGGATTCTTGGCCTTGAAGAAAGGCTACAAACCCGCAGGTTCCTATTTGATCGGGATGATGTTTTTGATCTTGCTAGTGGGCCTGACCCCTCTCTTTGCGATTTTCTTTCCCATGTGGCTGGTGGGTATCCTTTCTTTTGAAGGAGCCGTATTGGCTGCTCAAATAGGCGTGGTGCTTCAACTGGTGTTTTTTGCTTTGGGAGTAGGACAAAAAATCAATCTTCTGGAGCAAGAACATGCCAATGCCCTGACCGATAAGCTGTCCTCTGAACAAGAAGCCAACGAAAAACTACGCCAGGCCAATCGCATGAAGGACGACTTCATCGCCAATACCTCCCACGAATTGCGAACGCCATTGAATGGCATTCTGGGACTGTCAGAATCCATCCACGATGGTGTAACCGGGCCCACAACCCCAGAAATGCGGGAAAACCTCAACATGGTCATCAATTCCGCTCGACGACTCAGTGGCCTGGTGAATGATTTGTTGGATTTCTCGAAGCTCAAGAACTATGACATCGAACTTCAGCTTCGCTCGGTTGACATCGGTTCGCTGGCGCAAGTGGTGATGAAGGTGAGCGAGTCCATGTTGCATGGCAAGCCGTTGGCCCTGGCGACAGAAGTACCCCCTGATTTGCCACCAGTATTGGCGGATGAAAATCGCTTGCAGCAAATTCTCTATAACCTCATCGGCAATGCGATCAAATTTACCGATCAGGGGGAAGTTCGGCTGAAAGCCGTCCAAGAAGGCACGCTCATCCGAATCTACGTCCTGGACACAGGGATCGGTATCGCCAAGGAAAAACAAGGGCGCATTTTCCAATCTTTTGAGCAGGCAGATGGTTCAGTGGCGCGGGAATATGGGGGGACTGGCTTAGGCTTGAGCATCACCCGCCAATTGGTGGAATTGCATGGCGGCACAATCAGCGTCGATTCTACTCCCGGAGTAGGCTCCAATTTCAGTTTTGCCTTACCCATTTCGAATTTGCCAGCAGAAACGAATGAAGCGGAAGTAGATGCAGAAGGCCTCGCCAATCGTTTTGGACCGGCTGCGTCCAGCACCACCAAAGTGGCTTCAGACCTCATCAGTACCACTTCGTCTCAACAACTGGAAATTGAAGCGGCCCAATTTCATATCTTGGTGGTAGATGACGAACCCGTCAATCGACAAGTCCTCAAAAACCATCTGTCCACCGAGCAATATTGGGTGACCACCGCCATGAACGGCATCGAAGCGCTGAAAGCCATCGAATCCGGGCAGCACTTTGATTTGATCCTGCTAGATGTGATGATGCCCAACTTGTCAGGCTTCGAAGTGTGCCAGCGGGTGCGGGAAAAATATCTCCCCTCAGAATTGCCCATCATCATGGTAACGGCCAAGAATCAGGTGTCCGACTTGGTGACGGGCCTCAATCAGGGAGCCAATGACTACATCGTCAAGCCGTTTTCCAAAACAGAACTCCTGGCCCGCATCAAAACCCATCTCAATCTGCTCCGCATCAATGCGGCTACCAGTCGATTTGTGCCTTACGAGTTTCTCCGGGCCGTTGGAAGAGAAACCATCACGGAAGTCAAGTTGGGGGATCAGGTCGAGCGAATCGGTACCGTTCTGTTCTCAGACATTCGAGGCTACACCCGTCTGGCAGAACACATGAGCCCGGAAGAAACCTTTGGCTTTTTGAATGCTTACCTCGGTCGCATGGGCCCGGTCATTCAGGACAATCAGGGCTTTGTGAACCAGTTTTATGGGGACGGCATCATGGCGTTGTTTCTCAATGAACCCCTGCATGGCTTGCAGGCGGCGATTGCGATGATCCAGACCCTGCATGAGTACAATGCGGAGCGCCATGACAAGGGACGGAATGTCCTCCGGATAGGAATCGGTCTGCATTCTGGTTCTCTCATGATGGGCATGATCGGGGATGACAACCGCCTGGATACCGGGCTGGTTTCCGATACGGTGAATACCTCCGCTCGTTTGGAAAGCCTCACCAAGTGGTTTGGGGCCGATATTGTCCTGAGTGAAGATGTGTGTGCTCGGATTCCTAGAGTTGAGGTGCGGGACATTCGCTTTTTGGGTAAGGTGCAGTTGGCGGGCAAAAGCGATTTGATTCGGATCTATGAATGCTATGCAGGTAATCTGACCGAACTCCGGGAGCAGAAGCGATTGTCTCAGCCGCTATTGGATCAGGCGCTAGAGGCGTACTATCGCCAGGAATTTGAACAGGCGGTCGCTCAATTGGAGCAGATTCTGGAACAGAATCCTTTCGATCGAGCCGTGCAGAAATTGCTCATCAATGCTCGTCGATTAGAGGAGAAGGATGCGTCCCTTCCCTGGACCGGAGCCCTTGATGTGCAACAGAAGTAATGCGTGAGGAACGCTGTAAAAGCGCATCGTTTCCCATTGTGAGGGAAAACGGGGGCAGTGGCGGAAAGGGTTCACCGAAACCTCCAATCACCGATTGTCATGTCGAGCTTGCGAGACATCTTGTGCATCTTTG
>JBCCCJ010000719.1:0-4046 GCA_039033615.1 Bacteroidota bacterium | reverse complement strand
TACTTGGCTGAGGTACTCCCTCTTAGGAGAACTTTTGGGCAACAGGATGCGGTTCATGTTTCGTTTTTGGATAAGAGCGAAGATTCGGGCGATTCCATAAAGGGACAGCTCACTTCTCTTTACTCAAGCGAAACAATTTCCGCAAATCTGTTTGGGGCAATTCGCCGATCCAGCTTTCTCCGGTTTTGACGGTCAGGTTGGCCAATTCCCGCTTGCTTTGCATCATTTCGTTGATGCGCTCTTCGAAGGTCCCTTGGGTGATCAGGCGATGTACCTGCACCTGTTTTTTCTGCCCGATCCGAAAGGCTCGGTCCGTGGCTTGCGCTTCTACCGCCGGATTCCACCAGAGATCATAGTGGATCACGTGATTGGCGGCGGTCAAATTCAGGCCCGTTCCGGCGGCTTTCAACGACAGGATGAAGGCCCAATGGTAGGGCTTCTCTTGAAACTGACTCACCAACTCGTCCCGCTTTTTCCGACTCAGACCTCCGTGCAGAAACAGGGGTGGTTCCGGGAAATGGTCCTGTAACATTCGCACCAGCAGATCCCCCATGGCTCGGTACTGAGTAAAGATCAGCACCTTCTCGCCCCGTTCCCGGATTTGTTCCAGGATCGTCAAGACTTGCTGAGCTTTACCCGAGAGGGCAGGGTCGATCTGCTCTTTTTTGAGGTAATGGGAGGGATGGTTACAGATTTGCTTCAGCGCGGTCATCAGTTTGAAAATCAAACCGGCGCGCTCAATCCCCTGCGCTTGTCCGACATTGTCCAAATTATGATCCACCAAGCCCTGATAAAGCGCGGCTTGATCCTCGCTGAGGTGGCAATACTGATCTTGCACGATTTTTTCCGGCAGATCGGTGATGATGCTTTTGTCGGTCTTGAGGCGGCGCAGGATGAAGGGATCGGTGATGGCCAGAAATTCTTTCAGGCGATCCTGATCATGGTCGGCCTCGATCGGCTCGATGAAACGTTTTTTGAAGCGATTCAAGGTCGAGAGATAGCCCCGATTGACGAAGTCCATGATGCTCCAATATTCCGAAAGGCGATTCTCCACCGGGGTACCACTCATGGCGATGCGGCTTTGGGCGGTGAACTTTTTGAGGGCCTTGGCCTGGGCGGTGCCTGGATTTTTGATGGCCTGGGCTTCGTCGATCACCAGCACCCGCCACTGGGGTTTGCTCAGGCGTTTGACGTCGGAACGCGCCACGCCATAACTGGTCAGAATGAGGTCAGCCTCTGGATCGAGTTCGCGGCCAGGACCGTGAAAGATATGAGGCCGGAGTTGGGGCGCAAAACGAGCAATTTCCCGCTCCCAATTGGAGAGTAAAGTTGTGGGCACCACCACAAGGGCTTGTTGTTGGTCCAACTGTTTCTCCTGCTTGAGGCGGGCCAAAAAGCTGATCACCTGCAAGGTTTTTCCCAGTCCCATGTCGTCGGCCAGGATGGAACCGAAGCCGATGCGATCATTTTTGTAAAGCCAGCCGTAGCCTCGTTTCTGGTAAGGTCGCAGAGTTGCTTGAAGTTGGCGAGGCGGAGCGATCCGTTTTTGTTTGCGCAGTTCCTGGATCAGTTTCAGGGCTTGGTCGGTGATTTTCACCTGCGCCCCTTCATAGCTCTCCGACAAGGCCGCTTGCAACAGTGCCTCGGGACTCATTTGAGGCGGCTGTTGGAGTTGCTTCAATAAGGCCTGCATTTCCTTATCGTCAATCAGCAAGTAGGTGTCCTGAATCTTGACCAAGCCTTTTGCCTTACCGACCGCAGCCAAAAATGCCTTTGGGTCCAGCAATTGATCTCCCACGGCCACCTGCCATTGAAAATCCAGCATTTGCAACAAACTGAACTGAGGAGCGGCACCATCAGCCTCTGCATGCTCCTCCAAACGAAGACTGAGCTGAGGGCGAGCCAGTTTTTTCAGGCTTTTGGGCAGAAGAATGCGCACCCCTACCAGTTCCAAAGCAGGCAGCGTCTTCAACAGCACCGTTGGCAATTCTTCCATACTGAGGGCAATCACCGAACGTCCTTGGTTACGAATGACTTCCTTCATCTGAGGTAAAAACTCCAACAAGGCCGCCAAATCCTGGAGAATGGTCAACCGCTTCTCGGTCGGGGTTTCTCCCCCCAGCATTTCCCACAAAGGGACCAGTGGTAAGAGCAGATCAGTTTTGTCTTCGATCCAAAAGCTGAGGGCAAATTCTTCTTCCTCATCCTCCTCCATTTCCTCCTCCTCGTCTTCCTCTATTTTGAGCACCAATCCCCAATCTCGATCCGTCAGGTAAAATCGCTGGAGCCATTGCTGGATGGCGTGCGGGGTCTCTGCTTCCTCGAATTTCTCCGAGTACCAGGTAAAGGTGGAGAAAAACAACTGTTCCACTGGATCTTCGGGTTCCCGAAAGGATTGGCTTTGGAGGATTGGTTCCAACAGCAAGCTTTGTAAGCTCCGCAATTCTTCCTCCCGACTCAGGTATCTTCGTTCGCCCATCTCGGTTTGCTGACAGACCTCCAAATGCTCCGGCCAGGCTTGAAAAAAGGCTTGCTGCAATTCGGCTACGACCCCATCCAGGTGAGCCGGAATCCAGCGCAACCGAATCGTCCCTTCTTCCAGCGAGCAGAGATGGGGAATCAGAGCACTTTGCTGGATCAAATGCAGCCCAAACTGCCACAACCATTGCAGATAGGGAACCACCGAGAGATGCAAAGAAGCCTGAGTAATCAGCAAATCTGGCAGAAACTCCAACCAGTCAGTATAGACCAGTTGGACTTCTTCCTGCTCGACAATGATTTCTGTCAATTCCAAGTAATCATCCAGAACCACAGTAACGGCCTCTAGGTCAACTGGCAAAGGCATCTCAGAGGGCGGCAGGCTCCATTTTTTCAAATGGCGAGGGAGCTTGAGGTACCAGGTTTCGAGGCGTTGATGAAAATTCCCCCGTGAATAAAAAGCGGGGCGAGGTGCCAACAGACGCAACAGTTTTTCCCGACACGGGGGAATGCGGCTAAAGTCCAGTCTGGCTTGTAGGGCTTCCAAACTGATGGCCGAACTGGTTTCAGGCGTATCTCGGAGTTGGGATTCCCAGGCAGGCAATTGACTGCGCAAATGTCCCCCTTTGGTGAAGCCTTCTTCTTCCAAGGCCTTGATCAGGTCCATGCCCTTTAAGGAGAAAATCAGAAAAGGATTTTTGTCCACCTCATTGGCGACGACATAGAATACCGCTGCCAGATGCTTGCAGGGCAAGGCCCAATCGGGACAAGAACAAGTCGCCGAGACCGAATCCCAACTTTTCGGAAAAAGCGAAATCCCGGCCATTTCCAGGGTTTCTTCTAACTCAGGTGGCATCTCTCGGTTGAGGAGGCGCGAAAGGAGCAAGGGATTCTGGGCAACTGTCTCCACGATGCGCTTTTGCTGACGACGGGAGAGTTGGCTCAGGCGAATTTCCTGATGATAGGGCCAGCGCCGGGAGCCTTGGACTTCACTGAGGATTTCGCCGTCTTCGATGGTGATCTTGCGAACCGAACCCCGATTGGCATAGGTGCGACCACGGGGCAGGCGATTGCTGAAGTCGATTTGTTGGAGGGCTTGGAGAAAACGCTTTCCCCACCAGGTATTCCCATACGTTTTACGCGCGGCCATAAATACAAGTGCTAGAACAATTGTATGGCAAAGATAAGGATTCGTAGCGGGAAGCGGCGAAAGTCCTTGGGTGTCCGTCAGATGTACCTAAGAGTTTCTACCAAACTGCGAATCGCTATCGCGCTTCGGTTGTTTGGAGGCATAAGATTTCCAGAAACAGGCAGCCCGCTAGGGATGCCTACCTCGGTAGCAAAGGTGGCAGTCGCGATGCGCCTGCTTGTTTCGTAGGACATCTATTTCTACCGAATTGCGAATCGCTATCGCGCTTCGGTTGTTTGGAGGCATGAGGTTTCCAAAAACATGCAGCCCGCTAGGGATGCGCACCTCGGTAGCAAAGGTGGCAGTCGCGATGCGCCTGCTTTTTTCAGCAGGACATCTGTTTCTACCGAACTGCGAATCGCTATCGCGCTTCGGTTGT
>JBCCCJ010000718.1:0-4058 GCA_039033615.1 Bacteroidota bacterium | reverse complement strand
TCAGGAGGACATCTATTTCTACCGAACTGCGAATCGCTATCGCGCTTCGGTTGTTTGGAGGCATGAGATTTCCAGAAACAGGCAGCCCGCTAGGGATGCCCACCTCGGTAGCAAAGGTGGCAGTCGCGATGCGCCTGCTTGTTTCAGGAGGGCATCTGTTTCTACCGAAGGGCGAATCGCTATCGCGCTTCGGTTGCTTGGAGGCATGAGGTTTCCAGAAACAGGCAGCCCGCTAGGGATGCGCACCTCGGTAGCAAAGGCGCTAGATAATTCTCCTCAGCAGGCGCATCGCGACTGCCATCTCCAACTGACTTACCCAAAGGAGTTGGGACATCTGCCGTACCCCAGAATCCTTCGTTTCGGGGACGAGAAGCATGATTTGGCCGACCAAGGTATGGCGGAACCCCTCAGCGATTGAGCCTTTCACAGAAAACAACTCCCTTGCTGAAGCGCAATTCCGATCCTCATTCGGTATTCATTACTCGGCATTTCCTTGCTTCCTTTCCATAGCAAGCCGTCCCTCTTTTCCTCATTTGCACCTCGCCCCTGCCCTCTCTACCTTTGCGGCATGTGGAAGGAGCTACGGGCCTTATTGTACAAAGAATTGCTGCTGGAATGGAAGCAGAAATACGCCCTGAATGGTCTGGTGCTCTACGTCCTGAGCATGGTGGTGGTGGTTTCCCTGGCATTGGTCGGCAAACTGAATCTCGCCACCTGGAACATCCTCTACTGGATCATGATTCTCTTCATCGCCATCAATGCGGTCGCCAAAAGTTTCATGGCGGAGAAAATCGGGCATTTGCGCTACCTCTACCCGCTGGCTCGACCAGCCAGTATCATTCTGGCGAAGCTGATGTACAATACCTTGCTGCTGATCTTGGTGGCTGGCTTGAGTCTGCTCGCTTTTGCCTTTCTGAATACGGTGGAGCTAAAGCATCCCCTGGAGTTGGGCGGAATCCTCCTTGCAGGTTGTACCGCTCTTTCGGCTAACCTCACCCTGGTTACCGCCATTGCCGCTCAAGCAGAAAATCGCACTACCTTATTGGCGGTCCTGGGCTTTCCTCTGGTGGTCCCTACCCTATTGGTAATGATTCGACTGTCTCAGGTAGCCTTGGAAGGCTTAGATGGTTCCTTGCAATGGGGTCGTCTCAGCGTAGTGCTGGCGATGGCAGGGGTGTTGACGGTGCTTTCGGTGATTCTGTTTCCGTTTATCTGGCGGGAATAAAAGGGGAAGCGCACCTCCCTATTAGACAGAAGTCCGAACTGGTCCTGCGATGCGTAGCATTCACCATCACAGCGGGTAGGCCACGAAGCCCGAGGTGTTGGGGCGGCAAGTGGGTTGCATGGGGCTTCGACGCTTCTTTGCTTACTTTCTTGGCGGCAAGAAAGTAAGTCCCGCTGAAGGCGACACCCAACTTGGAAATCACTAGCATAAGAGAATATGGGAGGAGGCCAGTGATTGGAGGAACGCGGATTGCTCACACCCGATACCTCAATACCCAAAAATAGTCTAGTTCCAGCCATTTCAGGTTCGTTACCTGGCTTCCAATGAGGTCTTGAACTTCAGCCTCATCTGGGAAATTTTTCAGCACCATATGCTGAGAGCCATTTGACAAACTCCGCAACTGATAGGTATTGTCATGTTCGTCGGTTTCTGAAATGGGCGTACTGCTGCCAGCTACATAGCGATTGTCCACCCATACCACCTGACTCCCCGCTTGCAAAAAACGGTGATAGTACGCCAGAAATTCCTTCAATTGGTGGCGCGGGAGGTGCGACCACACAAAGCCTGCAAACGCTCCGGTAAACTGTTCGGGTTCGAAGGGTAACTCATACATATCCGCTTCCACCCACTGCATCACCCCAGGTGGATAGGATTTGCTCTGAGCAATTTCCAGCGTGGCCGGGCTGATGTCCACCGCCGTCAAGGTTTCGCACTTCGGAGCCAAGACTTCCGTCCAATAGCCCGTCCCACAGCCGATTTCCAATAGCTGAGGCCGCCGATACAATTCCGGAAGCAAGGATTTCAATCGTTGGAGTTCTGATTGGCGTTCCGGCTTTTGGTACACGCGTTCGTACTCAGCAGCCCGCGCCTGATAGTAGGAAGGGAGATGGGTTGGCATGTGGTTTGGTTGGTGAATTGGTGATTGAGCAGGGTTCATACAGCCAAGGCTGTCCCCCTTTGGAGGGGGCGTAGGGGGAGGAAGTTGCTTACAATCAGATGGTTATATTTCGTCTTAAGCAAAATTCACGTTTTCTTACTTTCACCCGAAAATGGACAGGATGAACAGGAGTTACAGGATTTGTTGGACAACAAGCGAGATGATAGGTGAGACAGGATGAAGTCTATATTGCTTCAAGAGAATCAGACAAGCCCCATATGGGTTGGACCTTGTTCAGTTAGCTAGGGGGAACAGAGGGTGAATTATTGATTATGAACTTGTTACATCCCCCCGTCCCCCTCATTTCGACAAGCTCAATACAAGCCTCTCGCACCACACTCATCCGCACAAGGGGGCTTTTCTGCGAAATCGAGCCTTTGCGAAGTACAATTTCGCACTACTTCTGAACCTTGATCCCTGCCCCCTGTTGAACGCAGTGAAATCCCGAGAATCGGGAAACTTTGCCCCTGCCCCCTGTTAATACCCAAAGCCCGACAGGTGATGGTTGCTGTCTTTCCAGCCGCCGGAGACTTTGACGTAGAGTTTGAGGAAGACTTTCTTGCCCAGGAATTGCTCCATGTCGCGGCGGGCACGGGTGCCAATTTGCTTGAGCATGCTGCCGCCTTTGCCGATGAGGATGCCTTTTTGGGTCTTGCGCTCCACGTGGATGTCCGCCTGTATGCGCACGATGTCGTCTTCTTCGTCGAATTCGATCACTTCTACTTCGGTACTATAAGGAATCTCTTCTTTGAGCAGTTGGAAAATCTTTTCTCGAATCATCTCGCCAATGAAGAAGCGCTCCGGGCGGTCAGATATCTGATCTGGATCGAAGTACTGGGGGCCGACTGGCAGATGCTTCAGGATCAGTTCCTTGAGTTTGGGGACATTTCTGCCTTTGGTCGCAGAAAGGGGCAAGGCTTCGATGAAGTCCACTTTCCCAGCTAGTTCTCCCATGCGCTGAAAGGCAACTGCCTCATCCACCGCATCCACTTTGTTCAAGGCGAGAATCTTGGGACCGGCATGCTTTTCCGCCAAAGCCAGCAAGTCTTCTTCCGGGAAAGTCTCGTTCACCGCAATCAGCAATACCACGATATCTGCGTCTTCCAAGGAATGATTGATGAAGCCCATCATCCGCTCATGCAGTTTATACTTGGGCCGAATCAGGCCTGGGGTATCCGAATAGACGATCTGATGGTTCTCGCCGCTATCAATCCCAAAGATGCGGTGGCGCGTCGTCTGGGCCTTAGCGGTAGTGATGCTCAGCTTTTTACCCAGCAGGGCATTGAGCAGGGTGGATTTCCCTGCGTTGGGCTTGCCGATGATGCTGACAAAGCCGGATTGAAAATCTTCAGGAGTGGAGGAAAGCAAAAGTGGGTTTTTAACGGTGAATTTTTGCAAATGTAAAACAAAAGCCGTAACTATGCAGCCCGGTCAAAAAATATGGCCGCTTGACAGTGCAGGGTGGAGCAGTTGGTAGCTCGTCGGGCTCATAACCCGAAGGTCGTAGGTTCGAGTCCTACCCCTGCTACAAAACCTCTTAGCGTTTGCTGAGAGGCTTTTTGCTATTCGGGAAGTTCCTCTAACTCCGGAAAGAGGTCGCTGAGGTGTTGAAGCCAGCGGCCTTTTTTGTCGATGGACTCTCGTTGCTGCCATTCATCTTTTCAACCTGATTCCCGCAAGGCCATCAGTAGGATGTCCTGTAAGTAGGTGCTGGTTTGATCCTTCTGGAAAAACACATGCTGAGCATTGAAGTCTTTGATGTGGTCTTGTCCTTTCCAAAAGGTCAGCTCCGCAAATCTTGTAGGGGATACAATGAAAGCATCTAGGATGAGATTGGGATCTTCTAGTTGAGGCTGAATGATTTGTTTGATTTTTTTGTGCAACTGAAGCTTCTCG
>JBCCCJ010000717.1:0-4061 GCA_039033615.1 Bacteroidota bacterium | reverse complement strand
TCGGACTTCGTGGCCCACCCTCCGTTATAGTGAGGGCTTCGCTTACCAATAGAACAGCACCTGCTTAAGAGGAATATAGCAAATACCTAAAATTGGAGGATTATTAAGCTACCTGATGCTGCGTGAAGCCGCCCATGACCTTGCCCATGATGCGGACTTTGAGCCAGCGTGGCATCATGCGGAGATTGTACACCAGCAATTTGGTTAAGGCGCCCGGAAGCAAGGTGGTTTTCTTACCGATGGCGCGGATGATGGGAACTGCCACTTGTTGGGGACTGAGGGCCATGTCCATTTTCATATCTGCCCGCTCTGCGAATCCACTTTGGACCGGACCGGGAGCCGCACACAGTACATCTATGCCAAGGGGTTTCCATTCTACAGCGAGTGCCTCTCCCAAAGATTGCACGTAGGCTTTGGTTGCGGCGTAATGGGCGGCATTGGGGACGCCCTGAAAGCTCACCATGGAACTCATCAATACAATGGCCCCTTTGGATTTGCGGGACTGAAATTGGTTGGCGAAGTGATGACTCAGGGACAGGACCGATTCGCAATTCAGGCGGAGCATGTTGATTTCCTGATCGAGTTCGCTGTTCAGAAAAGAACCGGAGGTTCCATAGCCTGCGTTGAGCACCGCAATGCCAATGGGCAGGTGGGCGGTTTCAGCTTTCAATTGAGCTACACCCTCTGCGGTGGATAGGTCGCCTACCAGGGGAATGGTTTCTACCTGATATTGGTCAAAGAGGTGGGTACCCAATTCATTCAGGAGGGATTCGCGGCGGCCGGTGATGACCAATCGGAAGCCAGCTTCTCCAAAAGCGAGGGCCATGGCTCTGCCGATGCCGGAAGTAGCGCCGGTAATGAGGACCCAATCTCCGTATTGGGAGGTGAGTCGTTGGATGGTGGAGGAAGTCAATTTCATGTTGATTAGGATAAGGTGGAAGAAATGGTGGATGCGACGGAATTGCCGCGCAAGGCTTGCAGGAGGATCAACACCGCCAGACAAGCGTAGAGCACAAAGGCGCCTACCGTCAAACGGACATCTTTGAGAAGGTACCATGCAAGCAGCGGCAAGACTTGCAAGGCATGCATGCCGATGAAATGTGCCACCCGTAGGTCGCCATAGGTCAGACTCCAGTTGAGGAAAGGAAGACCAGGACTACCGTCCGCTCCGCCCACCGTGTGGGTCATTCGCGAACCCATGACAAAGCCTTCGAAAGAAAAGATCACGAAGAGGATGATGCCGAGGCGGATCGCCCATACGTAGGCCGGAGGTAAATCGGGAAAAGAATTTAGAAAGAATTGAACGCCTATGTAGCCTACCGCCAGGGTTGCGACCGAGGCGGCCATGGCCATCAGGGAATACATGGCGGAATAGAAAGGCGTCGATAGGTTGAAGTGGGAGGCCTGGCCACGACTGGCTTGCAGGGCAATGTAAATCACTTCAAAGCCAAGGGTGATCACCAACACCCAGTTGAAGATGCTGATGTCTCGCCCTTGGGGCAGATAGCTGGTGAAGACCATCATGGTCCAGGACAGGATGGTGGTCGACAAGGCGAACTTGATCGGTTTGAACCAGGCGTTGACGCCGGCGAATTCGAGGGGCTTGAGCCAACTGAGGCCTAGCATCAGCATGGCGGCTATCAGATTGACAAGCCCAAACCAGAAGAGGACTTCGTTTTGTGATTTGAGGGATAGGAGGGACATCATTTGTATCGGATTTGATACAAATGTAGAGGGGGAGGTTGGGGTGGGACGATAACAAATGTTTAGAGATTGGTTTCTTACCCTCTGAGGAGAAAGCATCTTTTTGGGGGTGGCCTGCAGCCGGCCCCACTTTTTTTGACGGCAAAAAAGTGGGCAAAAAACCGTCAAAATTCTAGGCTACCCACAATCCGGCCCCCTGCCACCGAATTTTGCCCGTCGCCTCCCAATCATTCGCTAGGAATCTGTCGATTCAACCAAATGAATCAGCCATTTGATCTACCTGATGATTTCATGAAATCCGCTTCCCGCTTCCCGACTCACTTTGCTGCCTTGCGCTTGATGCGGCTGAGGTGTATGGGCGTGATACCGAGGTAGGAGGCGATCATGTGCTGGGGGACGCGGTTGTGGATGTTGGGGAAAATCTGGCTCATCAGGTCGTAGCGCTCGATGGGCGATAGGGTGTAGAGATGCTGGATGCGGGTATCGAGGTAGGTGAAATAATACTCGGCGATCAAACGACCGAGCTTCTGTCCTTCCTGCAGGTGCTGATAGCCCCATTCGATGGCAGAGCGAGGCATGACCACGACCTCGGTATCTTCCATGGCTTCGAGTTGGTAGCGGGATTTCTGCCGGGTGATAAAGGCGTTGTAGTCCGCGATGAATTGGTTTTCGATGGCGAAGTGGGTGGTGTGCTCTTTGCCTTCAAGGTTGATGATTTTGACCCGGAGGATGCCTTTGCGAATGAAGTAGACTTCATCGATGAATTGGGCGTCGTCGCTCAGGAGCTGCTTTTTCCTAAAGGATTTGGCGTAGCACTGCTCCATGAGTTGCTCCTTTTCTTCCGGGGAAAGGGAGATCATCTGGGAGATGGCATGTTCGAGTTCGGCGGTCATGTTGGGGAGTTGGGGGAACTGGTTTATTTGTGAACTGGTTGTTTGGGATACATGTTTGAGTTTGACTGTTATTCCCATGGTGTGCCCTTCCGGCGGACCTTCTTTTTTGACGCCAAAAAAGAAGGGAAAAAAGCGCCGAAGCCCCATGCGACGCTCTTTGCCGCCCCAGCACCTCGGGCGTCGTGGCCCACCCCCCTGGGTAGTGAACGCTTCGCAACACAAGAGCAGGCTTGCGGCGGGGCGAGGTGCCTGGAGGGGCGACCGAAGGGAGAGTCCGCAACGGAGTGGAGGACCGAGCGCCAGCGAAGCCCGAAAGGGACCGGCTGCCGCGAAGGGCTTGGCCCAAGCGGGAGACGCCCCCACCCCGTAATCCTTTCCATTCCTACGGCAAATGTTACCTTTCGGGAAAAAGTGAGATGGTTTGCATGCAATTTCTGCTAGGTTTGCGTCGAATAATAAAGAACGAATGACAAACATAGCCACCGCATCCTTGCTGGAACAGCTCACCACCATCTCCCGCGCCGCCGGGGAAGAAATCCTGAAGATCTACGCCGACGAAGAGAAGTTCCAAGTCGTGGACTTCAAAGCCAACGATTCTCCCTTGACTTTGGCCGACCGCGCCGCGCACAACGCGATCGTGGCGGAGTTGGAGAAGATCACCCCTGAGGTGCCCATTTTGTCCGAAGAAGGCCGCGACATCCCTTACGAGGAGCGCAAGGCGTGGAGCAAGTTCTGGCTGGTCGATCCGCTGGACGGCACCAAGGAATTCATCAAGCGCAACGGCGAATTCACCGTGAACATCGCGTTGGTGGAAGAGGGCAGCGTGATCATGGGCTGCGTACACGTCCCGGTGACAGGCACCACTTACTTCGCCGCCAAAGGAGAAGGCGCATTCGTCAAGCGTGGCGATGCCGAGGCGGTCAAGATCGAGGTCGCGAGCTACACCAAGACCGACACCGGACTGCGCATCGTTGCTTCCCGTTCGCACATGAGTGCACCGGCGACCTCGGGCTGATCCTGCCCGAGTCGAAGATGGTTGCCGAGAAGCTCTGGCCGCCGGACGGTGTGCAGCCGACGACCCCCGCGGCACAGATCCAGATCGCAACACTTGAGGCAGCCTCGGATCACACATACGCGGTCACAATCACGTGTGACCAGCCCGGTGCTTCGATCGGGTATCGGATGAGTAACACCCAAGCATTCAACGGGCCCTGGAACGTGTACACGAAGGGCCCGGCCCCGCTTGCTGGGGAGGGCTTTATCCAGGTCCGGACCCATCGTATCGGCCATCGCCCCAGCACGGTCGTGATCCAGGTTGGTCCAGAGTAGGCCAGATCGCCGCCGGGCTCGGCGCTGTGTTATCTTCCCGCCATGCGTATCCTGCTCCAGCGTGTCAGCCACGCAAGAGTCGTCGTGGACGACCGGGACATCGGCTCGATCGACTTGGGCTGCCTGTTGCTGCTG
>JBCCCJ010000716.1:0-4063 GCA_039033615.1 Bacteroidota bacterium | reverse complement strand
TCTATCGGAGACTTGATCCTGGCTCCGACATTTCGGCTTTCGTAAAAGTGATCCGAACTGAAGATGCGCACCAACAATTCCAAGGTATCGTAATCAGACTCTCGGTAGGCCTGGCTCCATTCTTCCACCACGGCTTCGTCCAAGTCTGGGTGCACCAAAAAGCGATAGATCTTTTCCACCAGAAAGCGAGCGGTGCGGGGCTGGTCAAGAATGATATTGAGAATGTCTTCCCCGCCAAAATTGCCCGTTTTCCCCAGGAAGGTTTTGGTGCCAGTATCATGCTGCCGCTGCCGGAACACAAATTCGCCTTTCAGATTGAATCCCCAACCCGTGAAGGCTCTGGCGGCTTCCTGTATGTCTTTTTCTGTATAGTGTCCTCGCCCCAGGGTAAACAATTCCAGGAGTTCGCGGGCGAAATTTTCATTGGGATGGGCCTTGCGGTTTTGCTGGTTGTTGAGGAATTGGAGCATGCCGGGGTCTCGTGAAATGGCAAACAGCAATTCCCGAAAGCTGCTCAAGGCATACGTTCTCAAGGTGAGCAATTGACGCTGCACGAGCGGGGCCAGCCGAAGCCGACAGGCAAAGTGATCGTGCCAAAACAAGGCCATTTTCTCCCGCAATTGATCCTCACTATGGACCATTTGGTTGACCCAATCCAGGTTGAGTTTGCGGATGGAATTGCGATTGCGCTCCTGATTCATTTTGCGGAGCATGGGGTTCCGATCTCGTTGGGATAAAGGGTCTCGCTGCCAGGCCTTGGATTCCCGCCATTCGGCTTCGTTTCGTTCACTGGTTTTGACCAATTGCTGCAAGACCTTATCGGGTCGCTGCTTGCTCATCTTTTGCCAGTGTTGAGCGTGGGGACCAAAGCCAGCCCGGAACAGCAAATGTTTGATGGGTTGTTGGGAGGAATTCATGAAACGGCAGGTGGGTGATGTAGGGCTTAGATTGCGAAAAGCCAGGAAGGTTTAATTCCATTCCCTTTCAACTTTCTCCTTCAGGAGTCGTCTTTTCCCAACCATACGACAAAACTGTTTGCAACCCAACTTTTTTCTTACCTTTCACCTACCATCAACGTCCCATGCCACAACAAGTACTTATGATCAGCAAATTCAATGATCCCCAAGAACGCTTCGATGTTTTCGAGCATGACATTGTGGATGCAGACATTCAGGATGAAGGGTATGATGCGGAAGCTGAAGTGCAAATTGCTGGTCAGGGGCAGCGCTTGAGCAATCGGGAGAAGCGCAAGCAAAGGAGAAGAGAGAAGAAAGCTCGCAAAGCAGCTCAAGAGGATAATTATGGCTGGGCCTTTTTCCTGTCTTCTATGTTTCTGGGGGTAGGGGTAACCACCTTGTTAGATCATCCGATTGGGGTCATGATGGGCATGGCGATTGGCTTTCTCTTTTTTGTAAAGCCGTTTTACCAGAAAGTGATGGACCTAATTGATCGGATATAAAGCCGCTGCGTGCTCGCTCCATCGAAGGGAATGATCAAACCGCTAGTCAAAACTCCGAATGAGATCCCTTCTTGACGCAGTTTTACTACACAGGCGGGTTGGCCACGAAGTCCGAGGCTGGGGCGGCAAAGCGAGTTGGGCTGGGACTTCGGCGGCTTTTTGCTACCTTTTGGGACGCTCAAAAAGGTAGACCCGCGGCAGGCGATACCAAGCTTGGATAACGGAAGCACAAGGAGATTCGGAAAATGTCCAGTAGTGTGGGGAATGACTATTTAGGGGAAAATGCTAACTTGCGGCCCCTACATATCACAGTCAATGTTCCCCTTGTATGAAATTGTTGGAAGGTAAAATCGCCCTCGTTACCGGGGCTACCAGAGGGATCGGCAAAGCCATCGCAGAATCCTACGCCAAACACGGCGCGCAAGTCCTATTTACGTATCGCTCTTCCGTCGAAAAGGCCAACGCCTTGGAAGCCAGCCTTTCTGAGGGTACCCCAGGTGCCAAAGGCTTTCAGGTAGACGCTGCTAACTTCGAAGCGGTCCAAGAGATGATCTCCGGGATCATGAAAGAGTTTGGGCGACTCGACATCATCGTCAACAATGCTGGCATCACCAAAGATACCCTCTTGCTTCGCATGAGTGAAGAGCATTGGGATCAAGTCATCCAAACCAACCTCAACAGCGTGTTCTACACCACCAAGGCCGCTTTGCGCAACATGCTCAAGGCGCGCAGTGGATCCATCATCAACATCAGTTCTGTTGTTGGCTTGACCGGAAACGCTGGCCAGGCGAATTATGCCGCTTCCAAAGGAGGCATGGTGGCCTTCACCAAGTCTGTCGCCAAAGAAATCGGTTCCCGAGGCATCCGTGCCAATGTGGTTGCGCCTGGTTTCATCGCCACCGAAATGACCGATGCGATCCCCGAAAAAGAACTCGAAAGCTGGTTGCAGGGCATTCCCCTCAAGCGGGCAGGTACGCCAGAAGAAGTCGCCAATCTCTGTGTGTTTCTCGGATCAGACATGTCCTCCTACATCACCGGACAGGTGTACAATGTAGATGGCGGGATGGTGATGATGTAAAGAGCGCCTTTGCAAAGCGGTGAAACTTTTCCATGTAACATGGGAGAGACTGGAAACCGAAAAATGAAAAACAGCGAAGGTGAAATATAAAAGTGTGCCATTCACTTCAGGTCCTTCTGGGTTGTTACACCTGGAAGGATCTTTTTTTCAGTTGCATCGCAAGATGCTCGGTCCCGCCTCCCGCCTCAAACTTCTCGCTTCCTTCTTTCAGGCAACCAAACGCAGGGAAATTCCATCTAGGAAGGGTAACCATCTTTCCTATGAAAATTTTCTACACCTGCTGTTTGTTATTGTCTGCTTGGAGCGCTTGGGCACAATCCCCGCTGACTCACGAGGAGGCCTTGGAGGATTATCGGATCTTTCGAGCGGTATTGGAGCAAAGCCATCCGAGTATGTACGAGTTTGTCTCGGCAGAAGAATGGCAACAATCGTTTCAAGCCACTGAGGCAGCCTTGGCAGAAGGCGTTTCGGATGTGGAGCTATATCGTCAACTTTGTGGCTTGGCAGATCAGGTACACGATGGACACTTGCAGGTATTTGGCCCGCCGAGTTTGGACATTGCCGCTCAATATTTTCCGCTCATCGTCAAAGTGATCGACGATCGGCTGTTTGTGGATGCGGAGGGGCCACAGGTCGCTTTGGGTTCCGAACTATTGGCGATCAACGGACATCCGGTAGCGGAAATATTGCCTCGATTGTACAAATATGCCCCCACCGATGGCTTGCACCGCAGCCGGACCCTGAGTGAAATTGACTTGAAGTTTGGGGTGTTCTGGAGCTATGAGTTTGGGAGCGATTCCACCTTTGAAGTAGTTGCCAAAGCGCCAGCTAGAAAGGTGGATACCTTTCAACTCCCCGCAGAGCCGTTTGAGAAAGTCAGGTACCGCAATGCAGAGCGGGCCAGTTATGGTGCGCGTTTTCATGGTTTTAAGGACCCTTTGGTTTATTTCAAAGAACGGATCAATCCCCAAGAACCTTTTGTGTATCACATCGACTCGCTAGACGCAGCGGTGCTGGTGGTGAATTCATTTGGGATCCCCGTCCGGGCGTTCAAGTCCCAATTGGTGGGCATCTTCAAACAGCTGAAAAAGCAAAAGACTCGGCATCTCATTGTGGATGTGCGCCAAAATGAGGGAGGTTTTCGACCGAATGTGGTGCATCTATTTTCTTTCCTTGCGCGGGAAAGCTTTCGCCAGCGGGATTCTTGCTGGGTCAAGACGCTGGACTTACCCCATCCCGAAGCGATTACCCGGACTTTCCTGAACCCCGATACCTTTCTGGTACAAGCCTTTGGCGAATATCAAATGGGGGATCGCTGGCTCAGGGGGGGAGATGAGATGGAGGCGATCATGAAGCCTCATAAGTATGCCTTTCGGGGCAAAATTCAATTGCTGACCAGTGGAAGGAGTTTTTCTGCAGCCTCTACCTTGGCGTACCAAGCCAAAGCGGCGAACCACCTGCAAATCGTCGGAGAAGAAACCGGGGGTGGCTACGTCTTCCACCATGGGGATTTTCCGGTCTATTAC
>JBCCCJ010000715.1:0-4066 GCA_039033615.1 Bacteroidota bacterium | reverse complement strand
TGGTCATGGCTTCCATGAAGCGCTTGGCCTCATCATATACCCCGCGGAACCCAATGGGGTTGACGTTGCCCCAATAATCCTCCGTCTGAGGATGGATCAAGGGATCTCCGTAGACCTCCGAAGTACTGGCAATCAGCACCCGAGCCCGCTTTTCTTTGGCGAGTCCCAAAATTTTGTGCGTACCCAAAGCGCCGACCTTCAAGGTCTGGATGGGAAGCTTCAAATAGTCAATGGGGCTAGCCGGAGAGGCGAAGTGTAGGATGTAGTCCAAGGGACCTTCGACGAAGGTGTAGTTGGTAACGTCGTGTTTGACAAATCGGAAGCCATCGACTCCAAAGAGATGGGCAATGTTGGAGAGACTTCCGGTAATCAGGTTGTCCATAGCGACAACCTCGTATCCTTCACGGATAAAACGATCACAGAGGTGCGAGCCCAAAAAGCCAGCACCTCCTGTGATCAAAACCTTAGGTTTCTTACTCATTCGCAGAAACAGTTTCTGAAGCGTTGATAGGCTTGCGCCCGATGGAATAGTAGGTGAATCCCATGTCAGCCATAGTTTCCAACTCATATACATTCCGACCATCAAAAATCAAAGGAGCCTTCAGAGAGGACTTGATTTTTTCGAAGTTCGGCGTGCGGAACTCATTCCATTCCGTGATGATCAACAAGGCATCCGTATCCACTACTGCTGCATACTGGCTGTCAGCAAACTCGATGTCCAGGTCGGTGTACTTCTGGACTTGCTCAATCGCCTCCGGATCGTACGCCTTGATCTTGGCCCCCATATCCAACAACCGCTGGATGATCACCAAAGATGGAGCTTCACGAATGTCGTCAGTATTTGGCTTAAATGCCAAGCCCCAAACGCCAAAAGTCTTACCACTCAGGTCTTCGGTTCCGTAGTGAGCGACAACTTTGTCCACCATCACTTCCTTCTGACGAGCGTTCACTTTCATCACAGAATCAAGGATGCTGAAGTGATAGTCGTATTCTCCAGAAGTTTTGAAGAGGGCAGAAACGTCTTTGGGGAAGCAGCTACCACCATATCCCACACCTGGGAAGAGGAAACGCTTGCCCACCCGAGAGTCAGAACCGACTCCACGACGAACATTGTCCACGTTGGCACCTACCCGCTCACACAGGTTGGCAACCTCATTCATGAAAGAAATCTTGGTGGCCAAGAAAGAGTTGGCAGCGTACTTGGTAACTTCTGCACTGCGCTCATCCATGAAGATGACTGGGTTTCCAGACATCACGAATGGCTTGTACAAGCGACGCATGGTTTCAGAAGCGCGCTCAGAACGAGAACCAACTACGATCCGCTCAGGCTTCATGAAATCTTGTACCGCGAATCCTTCCCGGAGGAATTCGGGGTTGGATACCACGTCGAAAGGAACGTCCGTCTGAGAAGCGATGGCTTCGCGTACTTTGTCGGCAGTTCCTACGGGTACGGTACTTTTGTTGACAATCACCCGATAGTCAGTCAGCATGGTTCCGATTTGGTTGGCAACTCCGAGGACGTATTTCAGGTCAGCGGAGCCATCTTCCATCGGAGGAGTTGGCAAGGCAAGGAAAATGATTTCAGCAAAGTCAACCGCTTTCTTGAGGTCATCAGTGAAGCTCAGACGGTTTTCTTTGGTGTTGCGCTCGAACAAGGTTTCCAAACCGGGTTCATAGATAGGCACCTGACCTGCCCGTAGCTTGGCGAGTTTTTCGGGATCGTTGTCCACGCAGAGGACATCGTTGCCAGCTTCGGAGAAACAAGTACCTGTTACAAGGCCTACATAACCGGTTCCAATAACAGCGACTTTCATGTGATTGTACAGTTAATAAATGAATTGGTATTGCAAATACGATAAGAAAGTGTCCTTTTATCTTTTTACGCCAGAAAAAGGCTAGAGCGTTTCTTTGAAGTGCTGGATGATGTATTCCTGCTGCTCTCGGGTCAATTCCGAGTGCATCGGCAGGCTGATCACCTCAGCGGTCAATTGTTCTGATACCGGAAAGTCTCCGGCTTTGTATCCATATTCCTGATAGCCGTCCTGCAAATGCGTGGGCACAGGATAGTAGATCATGCTGGGAATGCCCTTCTCCTGCAAAGCGACCCGAATGGCATCTCGCTTTTCCCGTCCTGCCTTCACCTTCATCGTGTACTGATGAAAGACGTGGCTTCCGTCTTCCTTCCACGCAGGCAAGATGACTTCCTCACAATCGGCCAGCAACTCGTCATAGGTCCGAGCGGCTTGACGACGCGCTTCGGTGTAGGTATTCAAGTGCTGGAGTTTGACGTCCAGAATAGCAGCTTGCAAAGAATCCAGGCGACTGTTTACGCCGATGGATTCGTGATAGTATTTGACCGTTGACCCGTGGTTGCAAATGACGCGGATCTTTTTGGCCAGCGCCTCGTCGCGGGTAAAAATCGCTCCCCCATCTCCATAGGCTCCCAAGTTCTTGCTAGGGTAGAAAGAAGTGGTGCCAATATCTCCGATGGTTCCGGCCTGTAACTTGCGGCCATCTGAGAATTCATAGGTCGCTCCAATGGCTTGAGCGGTATCTTCTACAACTGCCAGATTGTGCTTTTCAGCGATGTGCATGATGCCTTCCATTTCGGCGCTTTGGCCGTAGAGGTGGACGGGCAAAATGGCTTTGGTTTTTTCGGTAATGGCTTTCTCAATGTCCGATACTTCCATATTGAAAGTAACCGGGTCCACCTCCACAAATATCGGTCGGAGTCTCAGCAGGGCAATGACTTCTACCGTAGCGATGTAGGTAAAGGTTGGCGTAATGACTTCATCACCGGGCTGCAAGCCTAATGCCATCAATGCGATTTGAAGCGCATCTGTGCCATTTGCACAGGGAATGACATACGGAACATCTAAGTAAGCAGCGAGGTTTTTTTCGAAGGATTTGACGGCAGGACCATTGATGTAGGCTCCAGATCGAACCACGTTTTGGACTACAGAATCTATTTCGCTCTGAATTTTTTGGTACTGCGAAATGGTGTCAACCATTCGGATGTTCATAGACCGATGGATTACAGATGGTGAGTGATACAGAGAAAAAGAGCAGGGAGGGAACGAGATTGCTTCTCGCAAGCAGAGATGAAATTCATCTTCTTAAAAGAGCGTATTAAATCCTCGACAAAGGTATGACTATTTTCGTATTTGTCCTGAATTACTTCCCCAACCGATAGTTCTTCAGCATGATCCGCTGATTCGCTACCTTGAAAGGAAAAGTTTCGTTTCTGGAAGTGAAGAACGACTTGTACTTTGCCCAAAATTCATCTTGCCTTCGAATCATTGCAAATCATTCTATGGTAGTTTCCATCATGAGAACGCTCATTTTCCCATTTCCCGTGGCCTTCAAGGAGAAAAAATCCGCCCAATCTTTCCTTTGGCCTCTCCTATCTCTGATTTTCCTCACGCTTCCCCTCTCCAACTACGCCCAAAAAAGCGTATCTGACTCCACCATCTCGATGGTCTGGTTGGATATCTCCTATCGGGGAAATTTGCCTGGCGGAGACCTCGCTGGCAGGTTGGGATATACCTCTCTGCTTGGCGTTGACATGAGTTTCAAACTAGCCAATCCCCTGTATTTTTCAATCGGTGTTCATTATTTGTTCAGTGATTCCGTTGATCTGGTGGGGGTTTTGGACCCTTTGTTGGTACCGGGTGGGGTATTGGTTACGGACAATGGCCTGTTGACTGATACCCGTACCCTCGGGACTGGGATTGTCGTGCCCTTATCGGTTGGGGTGTTGCTGCCAATTGTTCCCCGGCCAAATCCCAACAGTGGCCTTTTTGTGGAAGTTGGGGGTCAATACTTACATCATAAAATCAGCATTCGTCCGACGGAAGATGAGGTAGCGGGTCTGTCAGACGAGTACAAAAAGGGATATGATCGCTTTACCAGTGGCATCGGCTTCCGAGAAGCGATCGGGTATCGCTACGTTGCCAATGATGGGTACGTGAACTTTGCCATTGGCCTGGACTTTGGCCAGCACTTCACCCGAAGCCGGCGGTCGATTGATTTCAGTACGGGGATGCAAGACACCAGCCAACGACTT
>JBCCCJ010000714.1:0-4071 GCA_039033615.1 Bacteroidota bacterium | reverse complement strand
GACCTGCGCATCTATGACGTCCGAGGCAGATGGTTGGGCAGTATGGAGCGGCTGGGCGGCTCTGTGAAAGTGGATCTGCGGGAATTTGGCGGGGGAGCGGGGCTGTATTTGATTCAGGTTCAGGTGGGGGCGGAGATTGGGACGTTGAAATTGGTCTGGGAGTAGGCCCGGCTCAGATCTCGTAGGTTTGCCAAACCTACGAGGTCTTCCTGCCCCCTACTTTTCGCTCTCCCCCGTTTGCAACGGGGGAGCCTCCAATTTGGAAGTTGGCAACTTCAAGACATCCGCGAGTTACAAACTCTGCCACTTACCCCTCACGCGTTGCAAACGCGCGAGAGTGGAGAGTTTCGCTTTTGAACATTCCCAAAATTGGATTGGCTTTCTCATATGGGGAAATGGTCAAACAGCGCCCAAATCCTAATTCACTAATAACCAGATACTTACCCACCACCCCCACATTGGCACCGGGATTGGTTGATGAAGGGCGTACCCACACAACCCAATTTACTCGCCATGTCCTGGTCTCAGCCTTCTTCTACCAACCAACACATGCCTGGCCAATCATCATCCTCTCCCAGCACTCCCATGAGTTCCTGGAATTTGTTTCCGGTAGCGGTCTTCATCATGGGGGTGGTCAGTGCCTACACCACGGCGCTGGGATTGTATCCCATGCTGCAAAGCTGGATTCTTTCCTACGCCATGGCCATCGCGCTGAGTTTGTTTCTCATTGCGATTGCGCTGCGGATTGGCAAGGCTGCCAACGCCAGACAGCGGGTTCAACTGCTGCTCGGCTATACACTGGTGGCTTCCTTCAGTGTGTTGCTCAACTTCAACGCCATCTACGGGAGTTTCAGCGCTGAAAAGCTGTTGTATGAAGAATTGAAGACCAAGCGGGCGGAACTGAGTGCGCTACAAGTAGAAGCGAATCAAGCCTTGAAGGATCATTTCCAGGCCACAGAGACCGAACAGCAATTGAAAGAGGCCCAGGCGCTGTTGGAAGAGGAACGAACCAATCCCAATAATGCTGGCTACGGAAAGGTCGCCCGTCGACTCAATCAAGAGACGGTGATTCCATTGACGGCTCGTTTGGCGACCATCAAGGATGAGTACGAACCTGCCAAAGCCTCCGTGGATTCTGTCATCCTGACAGCGACAGGACTCATCGACGACGCCCTAGCGAGTGAATCTCTCCTGGCCTATCGCCAAGCCGTGGATCACAGCGTAGATGCCTATGCGGAAGTGGGACGCAGTATCCAACAGTTGGTGGGAAAAGAAGGACTGGCCTTTGCGCCCTCGCAGTTCCAGCACCGGGATGTCGGCAACTTGAATCACTCCCTCTGGACCGTTTTTCACCTGGGACAGTTCAACAGCAAAGAGATTTCTGCCGTCCTAGTTTCGCTTTTGCTCGCCTTCTTGATTGACTTCATTGTGCTGTTTGTCCTCATGCTGGTGGATACGCCAACGACCAGTGAGGAATCAGAGGCTGTGCCCCAAACCGAGTCGAATGATCAGGAACAGCTCGAATTGCCATCTTCAATTCCTCAGCCCCAACCCACAACTCGTGGCTTGTATGCTAGCCGAGAATACCGCAGTTCGAATCCTTCTACCGCAGCCTATCGTCCTCCAGTGGTTACTTCCAAGACCAGAAAGGACGGCCCGGAAAATCCTCTGCTGGCTTGGCAAATGGCCCGACTCAACACTCACTCACAGGTATATCCTTCCGGGAATCGCCCTTCCCAGCAACCTCCTGCCGACGCCTAGCCCTTTGCTCTCTTTCCACTCTTCAGGCCCAGGCCTCTAACAGGAAGGCATTCGCTTTCCTCCTGGGCAGTTATTATCCCCTTTTTCCAGATATTCTCTCTACACATGAAACAGTCTCCCATTCACTTCCCGGAACACGATCCTGAATTGACTCACATCATTCATGAAACCCTGCACCTGCAAGATCTGGTGAATGCCCAGACCTCCCAGTTGCAAACCGAAGCGGTATCCCCAACGGATGAGGAAGAAGCCGTTGAGAACTCCTCTGGACCTCAGGTGTCTTTTGCGACCCCAGAAATAGCGATGACTCAAACCACCACAAAGGCCGTAAAAACCCACGAGGAAATCCTGGCCAAGAACACCAATTATGTGTTCATCTTTGGCTACACGGGTTCGGGGAAGTCTACCGTCCTGACGGCCATCAATATGTACATGCGCCAGCATTATCGGGTGATTCTCAATCAAGGGGGCAACCAAGCTGGCATCCGATTGATTCACCGCATGATGCGGGACATCGAAGAAGGCCAATTTCCTCAGGCGACCACCATCGGGCAGATCACCGAATATGACACCTCTTTTCTGATGAATGGAGAAGATGTGAACCTGACCTTTTTGGAAATGGCGGGGGAGGACCTGCGGAAGGTGGATGTGGCCGATGCCGAGGACGAATTGCCCGAATCAGTCAAGGCCTACCTGACGTGCCCTGGCATCTCGATTTCCTTCCTAATTGTGGCGGATTACGAACGGGTGGTACAACGAACAGAAGACAAACTGATCCTTCAATTTCTGAGCTACTTGTATCAGGAAAAAATCGACCTGTCCCGAGTGGGGGTCATCCTCAGCAAGTTTGATCGGGGTCGCACGGAACAAAATGTCGAGGAGGTCATCAAAACCTATTTGCCTCAGGTGGACAAATGGTTGAGTTCTGGTGATATCGCGCAGCCCCGCATTTTTCCCTTCAGCATTGGCGAGGTTACCGAAGCGCAAGGAAGCAAGGACGCCATCTCCCATATAGATCTGGAAGATTGCAGCGAAGTAGTCCCCTGGCTACACCACGTCCTCAGTCTGCCTGGAGTGAAACAGCCCCAGATGGACCGCGAACCCACTGGCCTGAAGAAATGGCGAAACCTGCTCAATTGGTAGCCTTTTCTCCTCCTTCTCCCTTCCCTTTCACCCTTAATCGCTCTTTTATGCAACCCATTCTTCTGGGCTACGCTCGCTTCGGCAAACAAGACGGGTTTGAATGGCAGGATCGAGGTGGGATCCTCGATCTACCCTTCGCCTCACCCGAATTACAAGCCCTGAGTCTTCGTCTCGCCCTCCGCCAAGAAGCCATCCGGACCTTTCCCAATGAAGAAATTCTGGCCTGCTCTCACCTCATTCTCGATGGCCAATTGGTGCGGTTGATTAGCTTGTATCAATACGCCCTGGACCAATACAAACGGGATGGATATCGGGCCGCGACCTTTGCCATCCAAGGCGGGAAGTTGGCCGCTGGCGAAATCCTGACGGTCCTCAAAGAACTGCTTGCTGGGCAAGCCTGGCAGCCCCAACGAAATTTTCGAACCCTGGTCAATCATCCTCCTCCACTGGTACAAGCGTCTTCCAAAGAAGATCACCAGGCCTTTGTCTGGCTAGGAGGAGACATGAATCCTTCAGCGGTTCTAGAGGCTTATTGGCAGGATACTTTCTTTCTGTACCAATGGGTGTATGCGTCGGCAGGGGTGCAAACCATGACTCATCTGGATCGCAGATCGGTGGATGTCTTTGGCCTGCCCAATGAGCAAGTGCTGGAAGCAGAAGTCGTTCCCGCTCCCGAATCTGATCCCTCTGCCGCTCCGCCGGAGTCTTTGATATTCGCCTTCGAATCTTCCAATCATCAGCAATGGGATTCTCCTCCTCAACGGTCTGGTCCCTGGAAAAATTTTCCTTGGCTACGTCGTTGGCTAGGCAAATGAGTCGCAAAGAATCACTGCTTTAGTGATACTTGAAAACATACTACTGGACATTTCAAAAAGGAACTTTATGCTTCTACTGTCCAAGCTTTGTATCGCCTGCTGCGGGCCTGACTTTTTGTGCGCACAAAAAGTCAGCAAAAAAGCGCCGAAGTCCCAGCCCAACGCCACTTCCCGCCCCTAACCTCGGACTTCGTGCCCAACCCGCCTGTGTGGTGAAGACTACGCCAGGAAGAGCCTTTTCGGACTTTTGTCCAGTAGTATGACTTGAAAAATAACTTCCTCTTTTCGCGTAGATATTTCTTTCCAGTCGAAGATCCCGGCTTGGCGGGAATCAAGGAATCAACACCGAGCG
>JBCCCJ010000713.1:0-4072 GCA_039033615.1 Bacteroidota bacterium | reverse complement strand
TGATTTTGACTGCGACTCTTTCTCCGGTTTTGGGATCTACATTAGTATCAGCAGACTCTATCACATCAGGATAAAGAGTACCTTGGGCAAGATAATCGAAAGGAGGGCGCCAAGCCGTACGTCGGTATTGGGATGTGAACGGAGCAGCGCCATCAATTGATCCGCAGCATCTGAAATCTCCAGGCGAGCCATCAAATCTGTGGAGGCAATCAAAACTTCCGCTTGTTCGGCTGCCAGCCAATTGCCAAGATGCCGCTGCACTTCTGCCAAAACAGGGCCGGTTTCCCGTGGCTGCAAGTTTCGATTGCGGCCTACCACCCGGTCGAGAACCGATGGCTTGGGCCAGGTGGAGAGACAAGCCAGGGCTTCTGCACGCATGGCAGCGGGGGCTTTGGTCTGATTGACGAAGTTGGAGAGACGCTCCAGGTGTTCGGTTTCTCCCAATCGGAAGTTGGCATTGATCACACGGCGGAGATAGGGCTCATTGTTGAACCTTGGGGCGTCGAGTTGACGGGCCAATTCTGGCAGCGCGCCAGGAATGGACCAATCGTCATGGATGGCGCGGGCTGCATTGGTGGCGACAAATTCGTCCGCATCGTTCAAAAACTTGGCTACTCCGGCATGCCGCATGCGGCGGAGGGTCACGACTGCTGCAATCCTCAGCGCTCTGCTGGGAGATTCCGACAAGGCCAATAAGAGATCAGCCTGACCGATCCGAGAAAGCGCCAACGCACCTGCATGGCGGAGATAGACATCTTCGTCCTCGTTGGCTTCCAACATGAGTAAGAGCGGTTGAACCGCATCGGGAGTCTTGAGTCTGCCCAGTGCTTCTGCGGCGAAGAATTGCACACGAGCTGATTCATCTGCCAAGAGCTTGATCAAGGCAGGGTCGGCTCCAGATACCCGCACGTCTCCGATGGTTTTTGCCACTTGGGCGCGAATCTCTGGATCTTCATCTTCCAACCAGGGGAGCAGCTTTTCGCCTCGGTATTCGTCTTGACGAATCATTTGACCAAGTCCCCAAACCGCATGAATTCGGGATAGTTGGTGATCCTTGTGGCTGAGGGCAGTCAGGAATCCGGTTTCTCCGCGATCCACTCGGGTAGCCAGTTCGAACTGGGCTTTCAAGCGGATTCGCATATCCTCATGGCTCAGCCAATTGACAAAATCCGGCACTGGACGCTTCGAAAAATCGGTTTGGATGAGTTTCTGGGTTTCTCTTCGGATGTTTGCGACAGAATCCGCGGGTACATCCAGTTTCCAAATCCGGCCATAATCCTTGGTACCCCAGCCATCGATCCAATCTGCCATATACAAGGAGCCGTCTGGACCGAAGTCCATACCCGTAGCCAAAATGCCACCTACCATCATTTCTTCCCCTTTGAATTCGAAGCCTGCTCCTTTGGGTTGGAGGTCGAAGGCATATACGTGGGAGCGGGCTGGGGTGCCAGTGAATTCTCCCATGATGAAGCGATTGGCCCATTTGGAACCCAGAGCGGTGCCGGGATTGTAGAGAATCGAGGTCGGTCCGCTGTGATAATTCAGTACGGGAGGCACCAGATGCGCGGCTTGATCTTCCCAACGCTCCTTGAAATAGGATTCGTCCATCCAGACTTTGTAGGCATTGTTGTTGGGATCGGTGTATTTGCCGTACTGCCAGTTGGCCCGCCAGCCGGCATCGGAACCCTCTACCACATAGACGATGCGCTCTTTTTCTCCGGGATGGTCGCCGTCATTATCTACAGAGATGAGGTTGCCATATTTGTCAAAGGCAAATTCGTGGGTGTTTCGCAAGCCAACGGCAAAGACTTCGAGGTCGCTACCATCTGGATTGGCTCGGAATATTCCGCCTTGGTTGGGATAATGTTGTTTGTTGCCCTGGCCGTCTTCGATGCTAAACCCAATGTCGCCGATGGACCAGTAAATTCTTCCGTCAGGTCCGTAAGTCAAACCAGACATGCCATGACCGCTGAATCCAACGTGGACGGCATAGCCATGACTCAGGGATTCTTTTGCATCTGCCCAACCATCCTGGTCGGTATCCGTCAATTTCCACAAATCAGGCGCTACGCCTACGTACACATCTTCTCCATAGGGAAGGAGAGCCCCGGCAACGTCCGTAATCTCGTCATGAAAGCCTTCATAGAACAATTGGGTTTGATCGGCAAACCCATCCCCATCCGTGTCTTCGATGCGGTAAATCTTTTCTTTCTGAACCTTCAAGTCCTGCCAATCGTGAATGCTGTCTCCATTGAGATCGGGTAGCCAGGAGTTCTCTTCACTGCTGTCTGGGGAGAAAAAACTGTGTAAAAAGTCTCGTCGGTCCTCGACCGTTTCCCAAGAGATGGACCGGGTCATCCAATGGCGATACCCCCGAATGTCAAACTCTGAGTTTTTCTGGCGTTCCGTCCGGCTGATGTATATCCTGCCTTCGGTATCGACTTTCAAGGCGATGGGGTCCGCAACCAGGGAATCAGACGCCCAGAGGTTCAATTCAAGTCCTTCGGCTAACTCTGGAGACACCTGCTGACGAATGTCTTGCGCCATCTGATTGGCTTCTTCAGAAGTCAGTTTGGTGATCTCAATTCTGGGGGGAAGGGTCGTGAGACACGCACCCAACAAGGCAACCGTAGCCACCATCCAAATGGCATGACGACTGGAAAGGGAGGGGAAATTCGAAAACATAGAGAGGAGAGGTAAATGTCAGTTCAGGCTTTCAAATTAGGAAAAGTATAGGTTTCCTACTTAGTGAGACTAGAAGACATGGAGAATTTTTTGATGAAACCGCTGATTTGTGAGACGATCCCAGCCAATCAAGAGATAGCATCCCGGCGGGAATTGCCCAAGGTCAAGGCTGGTGTGAGTATCAAATCGCCGTTGGAGAAGCACCTGTCCCGACAAAGTCTGAAGGGAGATGTCATAGGTATGCCCGACTTGCCCGTTGAGGTGGCAGTGATTGCCTGCAGGATTGGGGAATATCTCCATTACAGGGGGAAGTGGAGAATTTGCCGAGGTGCTGAGGCTGTCCATGTGAGGGGCTAAGTGGATGGCCAGCAAGTGCTTTTCCCCCAATTGATAGGCGTCCTGTACCATCAATTGCAGACACACCCACCGTTCCTGACTGGAATCTTCCAGTTGATGGATGAGTGGGTTTCGGATTCGCAGCGAATCGGGAGGAACCATCCCCACCTCTTGTGGGAGCCACCAATCTTGCCCATACTCCTGAAAAGGATCAATGGGGTACAAAGCGTAATCAGCAGCGGAGTCCAGAGTTTGATCCAAGACTACTTCCATCCAGGTAGTATCTGTTCCCTGAACCTCCAAACTATCCACTTCCCAAGCGAGGCTTGGACGAAGGCCGACGGAATCCCAGCGGTTCCCAAGATGGTCAGATCCATAGACGATGCTGGGAGTGAGCGGGTATTCGCTGTAGTTGTTGAAAAAAGCATGAGGACTGCCCTGCCAGCCGTTGGCATACACCTGCTGGCTGATCAGATTGTTGCCGGATTGAGATAGGAACTGGTTGTGGGAAATTTGAAACAATTCGGTGCTGTCATTCACAAAGACCGCTGATCGAAAGCCTGACCAAATTGGTTCTAAGCCGCTTCCGGGGTCAATGATGTGATTGTTGGCGAATAGGGATCTGCGTAAGGAATTTTCCACATACAATGCAGAAGTAGTCGGAGCAATGAATTCATTGTGAGTGAGGTCCCAGTCCGACATGGGGCTGAACACAGGAGATTCGTTGTTGCCGATGATGAATCCGGCAGAATAGTGGGCATTGTCTGGGTCATTGAGAAGAGGGCCTCTGAATTCGACTCGGTTGTGAAAGAAAAAGAGGCTGTCGATCTTGCGTTCTCGCTCTCGAAAACAAGTAACTCCACCCCCGCCGCTGAAAAAGGTCCAGTTCTTCCAACTGTTCAGGTCCAAGATGATGTCATTGTGAAAAAGATGGACGTGGGACAATCCATTTGCGGTGAGCGGATTGGTTAAGATGCCTGACCAAAGGCCGGCGAAGGTGACTGGGCAAAACGGTCGGGGTTGCGCCAGACCGGCTCGCCATCCTTGCGCC
>JBCCCJ010000712.1:0-4077 GCA_039033615.1 Bacteroidota bacterium | reverse complement strand
TGAAGTCCATGCTGTTGGCAGTAGGCTTCAAGCTCAGGCCTCCCGTATCAAACACCACGCCTTTGCCCACCAATACCACGGGGGCATCCAAAATGGGCTTTTCTGGTTTGTGGTGCAAGATGGAAAAGCTGGGTGGTTCTTCGCTTCCGGCAGTCACCGCCAATAAACCGCCCATCTGGAGGCTTTGGATCTTTGCGAGGCCCATGACCTCGGTTTCAAAGCCATAGGTGTTTCCCAAATGGGTGATGCGATTCCCCAATTCAGTAGCCGTCAACGTAATGACCGGCTCATTGACCAAATCGCGGGCCACGCAGGTCGCTTCTGCGAGCTGTTGACCACGGCTCACCGCTGCCTGGGTCTCTTTCGTTGGCTGGCCCCATAAGGAGGCGGCTCGTACCGAAAATGGCTTGGGCTTGCTTCGATAGGGGAGGAATTGATAATTGGTGAGCAAACTGGCTTCCAAGAGGGCTTCCAATGCTGGCCCTTCAGGCACGGTCAACCACAGCACTTCTGCATAGCCAAATTCCTGGGCAGACTTGGTCGCTTGATGCGCGACCTTTCGCCAATCCTCCAGGCTGGCATCCTTGGCCAGATAGAGGAGTAAGCCTTGTTGTTTGCCCATGGAAAGCACCAAACGCTTACGGGTTTCGCCCCAGCCTTCCGGTAAGTTGGGCGGGGCAGCTAGGTGCGCATCAAGGAGAGGAATGTGGGCAAAGTCAGCTTCTTCTTGGATAGCGGCAACGACCAGACATTGATGGAGCGAGTTGGGCCAAGTCTGAGTCCATTGGATGTCCATGTTTGTGGGTCTTATGCGGAGAAATGCCGCCTTTTAGCTAACTTAAACGCCCAAATTACAACATCTTATGCACAATCTGAAACCCCGAAAATATTTGGGTCAGCATTTCCTCACCGACCAAAATATCGCGGCTCGGATTGTTCGCAGCCTTCAGGTTGAGACAGATACGCCGGTGTTTGAGATCGGCCCTGGAGAAGGCGTATTGACCGAATTTCTAGCTGAACGCTATCCTCAATTGAGTTTGCTAGAGGTGGACGAACGAGCAGTGATTGCCTTGCGGGAACGCTTCGCAGGACGGTCCGTCAGCGTCATCGAAACAGACGTCCTGAAGTGGGATTTGCGCGCCCAGACCGATGCCCAGGTCGCCTTCATCGGCAACTTGCCCTACAACATCAGTTCGCCTATTTTCTTTCGCCTGCTGGAATACCGGGATCAGGTGAAAGAAGGGGTCTTCATGATCCAGAAGGAAGTGGCCGAACGCATCTGTTCTCCTCCGGGTAGCAAGGCCTTTGGCATCCTGAGTGTCTTGATGGGGGCCTACTATGATCTTTCTTATGAATTTTCGGTACCGCCCCAGGTGTTTCGTCCCCCACCCAAGGTGATGAGCGGGGTGCTGCGGATGTCTCGCAAGTCTGATTTTCCCGATGTCCCCTTCTCCCAACTCAAGCGAGTGGTCAAGCAAGCCTTCAGCCAGCGCCGCAAAACCCTCCGCAATGCGCTCAAAGGTCTCCCCCTGGGAGAATTCGAAGGCAAGGCAGAATTGCTGAGCAAGCGAGCAGAGCAACTGTCGGTGGAGACCTTTGTGGAGATGACCCGGCATTTGGAGGGATGAGAAGAGACTCGGAAGGGATGGCAAGTCCAGAAACAAAAGGCGACAAACTCCTGTAACTTTTTTTGGCGAACAACGAACAATTGCCGTATATTTGCGGTCTCATTCGGCGCGGTAGCTCAGAAGGTTAGAGCGCAGGATTCATAACCCTGAGGTCGGGGGTTCGATTCCCCCCTGCGCCACGATGGAAATCAAGCTCGTCTTTTGGACGGGCTTTTTTTGTTGGCAAACCCTGCCATCGATCCCAATGACGACCCCAATCCCAAGACCTCAGTAGTAGTTGTCAGTCGGTGGTAGCGAAGTTTTCCTTGATTATGTGGTTGGCTAGTGGTACTCTTCGGATAGAGGGGAATGTACCTATTTCTCGATTCAACCAACCATTCAAAAAGGGGGTAACCCGAAATCAACATGACAAAGCAAGAACTACTCGCACAACTCCAGCTCCCCGTCGTCGCTTCCCCCATGTTCATCGTCTCCCAGGTGGACCTATTGTTGGCCTGTTGCAAAAACGGCGTTTTGGGGACCATCACCGCCTTGAATAACCGCAGTTCCGAAGGGCTGGAAGAGTGGCTCGTTCACATCAAGCAAGAACTGGCCTCCTTCGAAGAAACGACCGGGCAAACAGCCGCTCCCTACGGCATGAACCTGATCGTTCACAAAAGCAATGTGCGGCTGGAAGCAGACCTGGAGATCGCCATTAGACAGGAAGTGCCCATCATCATCACCTCCTTGGGGGCCGTGCCGGATGTGGTAGAGAAAGTCCACAGCTATGGCGGCCTGGTGTTTCATGATGTGATCAACCTTCGCCATGCCCGCAAAGCGATGGAGGCAGGCGTGGACGGCATCATCTGTGTCGCGGCAGGAGCAGGGGGGCACGGGGGATTGCTCAACCCCATTCCTTTCATCAGCGAGGTGCGGAGTATGTTCGATGGCATTGTGCTGCTGGCTGGGGCCTTGAGTTCCGGGAAGGACGTGGCTACTGCCTTGCAAATGGGCGCAGATCTGGCCTATATGGGCACTCGTTTTATCAATACTGAAGAGGCCGTGGCATCTGACGAATACAAAAATATGATCATCGAAGGCGGCACTGCGGACATCGTGTACACCGCTGCCGTATCCGGCGTCAATGGCAATTACCTTCGCCAAAGTCTAGAGTCCGCTGGGATCACCCAAGAATTGTGGGCCTCCAAATCCAAGATGGATTTCAGCAAGCTCACCAACAACGAAGCCAAAGCCTGGAAAAACATCTGGTCCGCAGGCCAAGGGGTAGCCACCATCAAAGACAAGCTCCCCACCGAAGACTTGATCGCTCGATTGAAAACCGAATTCAAAGCTGCCCTGGAAAGTCAGGCGAAGTTGATCGATCGCTGGGGCTGAGAGGACACTCAGAAGGAACCAGTGTTACAGACTCTCCAGATATTCGATCACCAAATTGACCCCTTCCTCGTCCAGGAGGGTCGTTCCAATAAATGGCATTTCTCCGTCCAGCAATGCATCGGTGATTTTCTCTTGTTCGAATAGAATCCCGCTTTGCGCTACTGCTGTCTCATACCTGAAATCAAATTGCCGCTCGGTAGCATAGTCCCAGCCATTGGGATTGTGGCAATGGGCACAATTCATATCGAGGTAGGCGCGTCCTCTTTCTGCCAGGGAAGCATTCGGATCTTGGTAATCTACGATTTGCGGGATCTGGTTCAGGTCCACCTCCTCCAGAACTCCCATGTCCTGCAAATGGGTGAGTTGATTCACATCCGTTCCATTTCGCGCCACCGTTCGATGCAAGTTTCTCAAACTCGGCCCCAGGGGAATGATGGACGAACTCGCCTGATGACAAGTCATGCATTCATTTTGACTGGGCACATGATAGAGCGTTGATTGGCTGCTGCCCTCCGCATTGATCCAGCTTACCTGGGTATCAGCACCATCCATGGCCAGGGTCGCATCGGTTTGGGCCTCGTTCCATGCATAAGTGGCAATGTTCCACTTCCCCTGTTCTTTGATCTCCAGCCGGGTTTCGATGATCCGCTTGCCCAAACTGGGATCTCTTTCATCGTTTTGGTAGAAGAAGGTTTTGGTAAGAATGGTCCCATCAGGAAAGTCAATCGACCCATCACTCAGGCGTTTCATATTGGTTCCAGCGGGGACTTTGACGAGTCGTTGTTTGTGTGCGTAGTCGGTAAAAAGAATGGAACTCAATTCCATCAAATGAAAATCGCTACTCGGGTTCAAATCGGCAGCTTCCCCGTCAAATATCTGATAGGCGGACAGCTGTTGTTCAAAAGCCGTGGTTTCGGGGAAGGTGAAATCAGGAATGGAGACCTCCCGATTGGGCCCGACCCGATTGGGATTGCAGGCAGTGATCATCAAAAGAATGAATCCGATGACGTAATAGGTGCTGATTCTCATGGATGGCTTATTTGGATAGGTTGGAAGGAAACTTCTGCATGTGGTG
>JBCCCJ010000711.1:0-4078 GCA_039033615.1 Bacteroidota bacterium | reverse complement strand
CCTCTCAATCTCCGAATCAGTTCTAGAGTTACCTGCTAGAATTTGCCCTGTATGTCTATACGAGTAGGAAATAAAGATGGTCATTTCCCCGCAAAGGGACAAATAGGAAATCTGCTGATAATCAGTCCTTTTCCTTATGTAATCCTTTTTCACTCCCCACACCCTGCCAAGGCTTCCTCGACCTGAGCAATGCGCAACTCCTCAGCCTCATTCCCCCAACTGTTGCGGATGTAATTCAGGATGATGGTCAATTCCCTCGCGTCGAGACCCTCAATGGCGGGCATGGGTTGGGTATAGGTGGTGCCGTTGATGGTCATAGGGGTAGCAATGCCGTTCACGATGAGGCAAGCCATGTCCGCTCCGTGTTGTTGAACGTAATCTGCCCCGGCTAGGGGAGGAATCAAGGCTTTCAGGCCCTGGCCGGCTTCCATGTGGCAATTGGCGCAGTGGAGCTGATACAATTTCGCTCCCGCACTGACTTGCTCATCGGTCAGGCTGCGAAAGAGCAGCAGGCCTCCCAATAGCAGCAGGGGCCATACAAACCAAAGGAGTTTTTGAACCGGAGATCGCTCAGCCATTATCAAGCAGCCATCTGAGGTCTCGGAGCAATTCATCCACCTTCTCCGGGATGGTGCCATCGTAAAAACCACGTACTCGGCGCTCGGTATCTACCAGGATGAAAGCTCCACTGTGAATGAAACCACCTGGCGCGTCAGGGTCTTCGGCCGCACTGACCATGTATTCCGCCGCAAGATCATAGATGACCTCTTTTTCTCCGGTGAGCATGTGCCATTTTTCGGTCTGTATGCCCAAAGCAGTGGCGTATTCGTTCAAAACTGCTACCGTATCGTGTTCCGGGTCGATGGTATGGGAAATCAAAACCACCCGTGGCTCATTCAGCAGAGAATCATGCAGACGGAGCATTTGTTGGGACATCTTGGGACAAATGGTCGGGCAAGAAGTGAAAAACATATCTGCCACATATACTTTGCCTTCGACCAATTCCTGGGTGATCAAATTGCTGTCTTGATCTACCAAGGCAAAATCTGGAATCTGATGGTACAGGGTATCCCCTGCCTCATTGACCTCCACAAAACCAAGAATCGGCAGGTCGGTAGGGAGGTCTTGCCCACACGCCAAGGTCAATAGGCAGAGCAACCAACAGCTGCCAAACCAGGAGCTCAGAAAAGGAATTCGTTTCATCATTCGTTAGCGATGGCTTGAGCAGCTTCCAAACTGTTGATCATATCGGCTTTGACCTGTTCCACCTTTTCCATTTCCTCCTTCAAATAGATCACGGCATTGGTTTCACTTAGGTCTTTCAATTCTGGATTGTATTCCCGCATCCAAACCATCATGCCTTCATTGGCATTCTTGAGGCTGCTCACGTGGTCGAGCAAGACCTCCATGCGCGCGGAGTCTGGCTGTGCTTCCTGGCTGATGCTTTGGTACTCGTCTCGCAACTGCTTTTCCAATTGGGCCAATTCGCCCATCTTGGGCATGACTTCGTCGTGGACGGCCATGACTTGTTTTTGCAACTCTGCAACTGGATTGCTGCTTTCTCCACAGGCCATCAGAAGCCCAAAGAGTAGAGCGAGAAAAGGAAGGAATATCGAAGGAAAACGCATAGTTGATAGCTTTTGTGATTGAACCACAAAAGTAACCAAGTGTTTGGGCAGAAGCCAATTCCTGGGTGAAAAAGAAACCCTTGCCCAATTCTGAGTAAGCCCTTACCATTGATAGGTCAGAATCTGCAAGCCATCCGGATAGCTTTGCCGCTCAATGAGTTGTAGCGGTGCCGTGGTAGTCGATCCGCCAAAGAGGGGCGTACCTGCCCCCAGGACCAGCGGATTGAGCTTGATCTTTATCCTGTCAATCAACCCCTGATCTAACAACCAACCCGCAAATTGTCCTCCTCCACAAAGGTAGATGTCGGAGCCAGATTCTGACTTGAGTTGGTGAATCAGAGCGGCCGCTAGGGGACAAACTTTTACCTGAGGATGAGGAGACTCAACCTGTAGCCGATTAGAAAATACGTAGTGCTGCATATGAGGATAGGCTGGTTGACCAGGTTGTAGGCCATATTGATAGCCAAATTCGTAGGTGTTGCGACCCATGATGACGGTGTCGAAGGCCTGGAGATCCTTCAGGTATTGGGTTACGCCGGGCCCTTCTTGCAAAAAGCCGCTGATATCACCGTTGGGCCCTTCGATGAAGCCATCCAAAGAAGTAGCCACGTAATAGATAATCTTTCTCATATCGAAAAAATGGGGGAAGTAAAAAGAGAATCCAGGTCAACAGAGGTGGTTGACTGGAAATGAAAAAATTCCTTGTCTGAAGCGAGGAATCATTTGAAAGAATGCCGCCGATAGTTTGGAACTATTGAAGCACCGAGAAGGGAGGAATATTCGGTAGGCGGCTTACTTGATCATGATTTCGATGAAGAAAAAGTGGTTGAGTATACCCACTCTTGCTAGCTGAAACGAGAAGCAATGGCTAAGGTTGCAAACGGAAAAGAATTCGCAGGAATCGACCTTGGACCATTCCGAAAATGAACCCCTGATTCCGCCATTCACAAACTTCCCAGCAGGGGCAACTTGCTGGATGGCAAGGGGATTACCGCCAGATTTGATTCTTGCCCCCAGGCCTTCAAGACCTCAGCGGTGGTTTCTGCCTCTTCGATATAGTCAAAGGCTCCCAGCACCACTTGATACAATTGATCTTTACTGGCTTGAATCCACACGCCGCGATTCCATTCGTGGCGAGACAATTCGGCCTGCTTCACACAAGCGGCCCATTGTGCGGGAGGATAAGCAATGGCCCATTGGGAAGGAGCAACCGCAACCTCTGTCGATTCCAGCTTGGGCTCATCAGATGCTTGCAAAGAGGATTCCGTAGGGATTTCGCGGAGGTAGAAGGCCCGTTCCAATGCATTGGTCATGTGGTAGGCCGTTTTTGTTGGGGGAAGTTGTTTCACCAACTTTCCATCAGGCGTAGTGATCAGAAAAGCTGGTAAACTTTCCACCCCATATTGTTGGGCGAGGGCCTGATCTGCCGCCCTTTCCATCGGGAAAAAACTTTTGGCTTGGTACCCAGCCTTCACAATTGCTTGTAGCTCCTCATGTGCCTGAAACATGTTCTCTGCCGTTTCGCAGGAGAAGCAATACTCGGAAGTAAAAAAGAGCAAACACAATTGGTCTTGTTCAAGGGCTTGCTTTTTGACCACTTCCCAACTGTTGTTTTGCTGGCGAAGCACAGAATCTTGGTCGGCTTGATGAAATCGAATGCTGGCGATAGAAATCAATACCATAGCCGCGGCGGGCCAATGCCTCAACAAATTCATCACCAGTTGCAGGCGATGTCTGGGGGTGGGTTTATGCTGGAGGGAAGAACGGTTTTTCATGGTGAAAGCATCTGAACATTTTTCTTTTCCAAAAATGCGAATGTTCGGAATATTTACCATGACAGACCCTCTCCATTCATTACCTACTTTTTCTTCATTTATTTTTTCGCTGAAATGCTACAATGGAATCCCTCACACTGTGGTGTTCCTCCAGGAGTTGTTGGGCTTTTTCGAAGGAAAGCTGGGTCTCCTCCATGATCATGCGGGTTCCTCGCTCCACAAGTTTTTGGTTGGCGAGTTGCATGTCCACCATTTTGTTGCCCACGACCCGACCCAATTTGATCATGACGGAAGTAGAAATCATGTTCAAAATGAGCTTTTGAGCGGTGCCAGCTTTCATGCGGGTACTCCCGGTGACGAACTCTGGTCCGACCACCGCCTCGATGGGATGATCCACTTTGTCTGAAAGTGGCGCATTGGGGTTGCAGGTGATGCCTCCGGTGGGAATGCCCTGCTCCCGACAGCGATCCATCGCCCCTAAGACATAAGGGGTAGTCCCACTGGCCGTGATGCCTAGCACAAAATCCCCATCATTCACCTGATGACTTTGCAAGTCTTTCCAGCCTTGCTCCAGATCATCCTCCGCAAACTCCACTGGATGTTGGATGGCGGTTTCCCCCCCAGAAATCAAGGCAATGACCCAGTTCGGCGGTACTCCATAGGTAGGCGGACACT
>JBCCCJ010000710.1:0-4079 GCA_039033615.1 Bacteroidota bacterium | reverse complement strand
GCAAGGCTTCATCAATGGAGGCAACCGGAAGCTGAGAAATGTCCCTGGCAGTCAGCAGCGTGATGTTTCGGCCAGTTTGCCATTCTGATTGGTTGACGCGGGAACTTGCGATGGCTACGGTATCAAGGCGGAGTTCATCGGGATTTTGGGCCAATCCCTGGTTCCGCAAAAAGCTGAGGAGAAAAATGGATAGAAATACGAATCTCATCATTGCAGAAAAACTAGTCAAACGTTCAAGAAAGTGCTTTCCCTGAAAAAGAAACAGGCAGTTTCCTGAGAAACCGCCTGCAAAGGTATGGAGTTTTTTTAAGCTCAAACGTAGCGAAAACGTGGTCCGCCATACACCGCTGCTTCCCCAAGATCGTCTTCGATCCGGAGCAACTGATTGTACTTGGCGATCCGATCACTCCGAGAAGCAGAACCAGTCTTGATTTGACCAGAGTTCAAGGCCACAGCCAGATCAGCGATGGTGGTGTCTTCAGTTTCCCCAGAACGGTGGCTGATGATGTTGGTGTATTTGTTGCGGGTAGCCAGTTCAACGGCCTCAATGGTTTCGGTCAGAGAACCAATTTGGTTGACCTTTACCAGGATAGAGTTGGCGACGCCTTCGTTGATCCCACGGCCAAGGAAATCTACATTGGTTACGAAAAGATCATCCCCTACCAACTGAACTTTTTCGCCCAGGGTATCGGTCAATTCTTTCCAACCCGTCCAGTCATTCTCATCCAGACCATCCTCAATGGAAACGATGGGATAGCGGTTGCACCAGTCTTTCCAGTAATCCACCATTTCGGAAGAAGACAATTCGTCTCCGGTAGAGAATCGGAACACGTATTTCTCTTTTTCCTTGTCGTAGAATTCGGAGCTAGCCGCATCCAGGGCGATGAAGATGTCTTCACCTGGCTTGTACCCAGCTTTTTCGATGGCTTCCATGATGGTGGTCAAAGCCGCCTCATTGGAAGGCAAGTTAGGCGCAAATCCTCCTTCGTCTCCTACGTTGGTGCTCAGCCCTGCCTTTTTCAATACGCTCTTGAGGGCGTGGAATACTTCTGCTCCCATGCGCAATGCTTCGCGGAAGGTAGGGGCTTTCAGGGGCATGATCATGAACTCCTGAATGTCCACGGAGTTGTCAGCGTGGCTTCCTCCATTGATGATGTTCATCAAGGGAACTGGCAGGTAGCGACCATTGACGCCGCCGATGTAGCGGTACAATGGCATCCCAAATCCAGTGGCAGCGGCTTTGGAACAAGCCAGGGAAGCGCCCAAAATGGCGTTGGCGCCGAGCTTGGCTTTGTTCTTGGTGCCGTCCAATTCGAGCAGCAAGGCATCAATTGCAGCTTGCTCATATACGAGCATCCCTTCCAATTCGGGAGCAATGATTTCATTTACGTTGGTAACGGCTTTTTGAACTCCTTTTCCAAGGAAGCGGCCTTTGTCGCCATCGCGCAATTCGATGGCTTCGTGCATGCCAGTACTGGCACCGGAGGGGACAGCGGCCCGCCCAACGGCTCCGTCAGAGGTAAGGACTTCTACTTCTACCGTGGGGTTCCCCCGGGAGTCAAGGATTTCGCGTGCGGTTACGTCTAAGATGTGGCTCATACAAGTTCTTTGAGTGAAGTTGCATAGAAAAATTTCGGGGCGAAGATACACAAAATTGGCTCAAATATGGGAGGATCTATGTTAAGGCTGTGAAAAGTCATACCTCTTCTGACACGCTTCTCCAAGTGGGCTACACGTTTGCTCAAATTCTTGCTTTGATGCATCCTTTTGGGGAAGAAAGGGGTACTTTTTATAGAGAGGTTCCCGCTCTCTACTCACATTTGTTAATCCCGTTTGCTATGCGTCATTCTTTGCATCCGACCCGCTTAGGTTTCTTGCTCAGCTTCTTGCTCCTTGGAAGCCTTTCGGCCTTTGCCTCTTCCCCCTTATCTGTCCAACAAATCCCGCAGGTGATCCGCACTGCGAAAGCCTACTTGGGCACTCCGCATCAGTTGGGCGGCATGAGTCATCAGGGCATTGACTGCTCTGGTTTGATGGTGGTCAGCTTCGGTTCCGCTGATTTTGAATTGCCTCGGATCAGCCGGGATCAAGCGAAAGTGGGCAAGTCGGTGAAGCGCAATGACCTCCTTCCTGGGGACCTGATTTTCTTTCAGCAAGGTCGGCGGGTTGATCATGTCGGCTTGGTGATTGAGTCAACAGATCAGGAAATTCGCTTCATCCATACCTCCAAATCCAAAGGGGTGATGGTTTCCAGTTTGAAAACAGGTGCCTATTGGAATCGCTACTTCCACTCTGCCCGTCGGGTATGGAAAGGCAAATACAAGCCCGGTGCGACTGAGAAAAAGGTCAAGCGGCCAGAAGTTGCCACAGTTCCCATGACCTTGCGGCCCGTAGGAGATTATCCCCAAACGGCTGAGCGAGTCCTTCGCAGAAAGGAATTGAAGCAGCTCAACTTGCACACGCGCACCATCATGGAGGCAGAAATTTTGGCTCGTCATGGCTACCGCTTTCGGGAACGCAACCTCCGGCGTCATTTCTCAGAACAGGCTTGGTATCAGGGCATAAGCAAGGAGAAAAAGAAGCGCCGCGTGCTCAAGCGCCTTTCTCCCATCGAGAAAAAGAACTATCAGCGCCTGCAGAAGTTGGGGTAGAAGAGAGAGAGGTCAGAGGACAGACCGCGTTGCTGTCAGAACTCTCCGTTGTCAGAAGTTGTAGGAGAAGACAGACCGGATTCCCTGTCAGAACACTTCGTTGTCAGAAGTTGTCTTGGAAAAAGAAGTCAGAAGACAGACCGCGTTGCTGTCAGAGCTCTCCGTTGTCAGAAGTTTTTTTGGAAAGAGAGGTCAGAAGACAGACCGGATTCCCTGTTAGAACACTTCGTTGGCAGACGTTTTCTTGAATCAACCAATCAATCCACCGATTCCCGAATTCCCTAATCAACCAACACCCGCTCGTACACGACTTTGCCATGAGCGGGCTGGGCCTGAATCCAATACAATCCTCTGCTCAGACTAGGGGGTAAGGGCAATTGAAAGACAGAAGCAGAGAGTTCCAGGTCAAAGATGGTTCGACCGCGGACGTCTATCAATCTCAAGCTTCCGCCATCTGAGAAAGAATCCGGCAACTCAATGTTCAGGTAATCGGCGGTGGGATTGGGCCACACCCGGAGTTGCCCTTCCGCAGCTCTTGCCAACCAAGATTCCTTCTCTCCAGGGACCGCTTGTATCCCCAAGCGAAATTCATGGGTCAATAAGATTCCCTTTCGAGAGGTCACTGTATCCCCATGCAGGTTTTTTCCTATCCATCTAATGAGCAGAGAATCTCCGCCTTCATCCTCCACTTCCATCCATCCGAACTGTCCCCCTGCGGCCATCGCTCCATGGGAGTAAGGCCCTCCCTTGTGAGAACCGCTGCGATCTAAGGCCCCAGCCTGGAAAACCGGAATCCCCACCGCTCCCTCCGCGTACTTGCTGTTGCTTCCATCGTCCATGGCGAGCATGTGCGCATCTCCACTCAAGATGAACACCGGAATCTCATGCACTCGAATGAAGGTGGCGATTCTGGCCCGTTCTTCGGCGAAAGATGGCCATGCATCCCGGTCCCCGCACCACAAGCCATTTTCTCCCAAGGTCCCAATGAATGGAATGGTGCTGATCCAAGCCACCGCCTGTCCTTCCGTTTTGGCAGCTAACAATTCCGACTCAAACCATTGCAGATGCGCTTCTGTACCGAAATTGGTGCCCAATTTGGTCTTTTCACACCCATCGAAATACGGCAATTGCTTCATGGAGCGCAGGTCCGGCATCACAAATCGTACCCGACCCATCACAAAGGATTGGGACATTGCCGGCATCCGATTCGCCACCGCCAGCGGATAGTGAGGCACATTTCGCTGGTAGGCCATTTGGGCTTCGGCTCGACATTTGTTGGACGAGGAGCTATTGTTGGGGCCATAGTCATGATCGTCCCACATATAGGCAATCGGGACCGAGCGATAGAGTCGATTTTGGGTGGGTGATTGCAAGACCTTGCTCAAATGATGGGCGTGCTGGGCCTTGCAACTATCGGAGATGTCTCCG
>JBCCCJ010000709.1:0-4088 GCA_039033615.1 Bacteroidota bacterium | reverse complement strand
CATACCAGGCAGTAAGCCGGATCGGGAATTGCGAACGCTAGCCATCACTTGCACCATTCCGTCTTCGTCCACGCGCGGATTCAGGGATTGAACCTTGCCAATCGTTTGGTTGATGGGTACATTCATTGGAATGATTGTTACGTCTTGACCAACCTGAACCCGAGCCAATTCCCCTTCCAGGATGGTAAATGCAACCTCAAAAGAACGATCGTCTAATAGCAGGCAGAAAAACTCATATTGCGAAGCCAGGTTGTGCGCCTGAGCTTGAAGATCGGCGATCCTGCCGCTGAAAGGAGCGATCACAAAGGCATCTTCGAGCTTGCGTTGAGCCAAGGTTCGTTCTGAGATCGCTTGCAGCAGTCCGCTTTTGTTGTTGGCCATCCGCAGAATTTCCTCGGGAATCTCCACCGAGTCCTTGTAGATGTAGTAGCCTTGCAGCATCAAGACATCTTTTCGCTCCAATTCTGCGCCTTCTACCGCTTGTTGCGTCTGTTCGAAGGCTACCTGCTCCCGAAAGTAATCCAAAACAGCCAGGGTATCTCCTTTTTGTACGCGCTGTCCATTGTGGACTCGTACTTCCTGGATTTCTTGGGTGCTTCGAAACCCGATAGTGGCCTCCCGACTAGCACGCAGCTTACCATTGCTGATGAGTTCTCTTTGAAATGTGCCTTGGGTGGCGGTACTCACCTCAACCGACTGGATATCTTCGACGTAGCGGCGACGGGCTATAGATTCAGGATCTTCGTCGGCAGGGTCTGCTTGGGTACAGGCGGACCAACTGAGAGAGCTTCCCAGTAGGAACCCACAACATAGAAGGAAGGACAAGGAAAGTCTCATGGTTTCTTTAGACTGAAAATAGGCAAATACACGCAAATGGCCAGCATCGAAAATAACAACCCCCCAATGGTACCAGCCGCCAGGGAAAACCAGAACGGTTCTGTGGTTTCCCCCAACAAAAAGGGAATCAGCCCAACTACGGTAGAAAAGACTGTGACCGAGATGGGGTATATCTTGACTTGAAACGCCTGCCAATAGCAAACCCAACGTAGGCTTGGAGCTATCTGATTGACCTGATTTCTCCTTTGTTGCACTTGCCACTGATATTCGTACAGAATGTAGAGCGCAGAATTGACAGTGATTCCACTCAGGATCAGAAAGGCAGCATAACCTCCCTGATCGAATGGTAATGAAAACAGGTGGAAGGTCAGAAATAGGCCGATGAAGGAAAGCGGGATCATCCCAATGATGGCCAACGGCAGTCGCCAGGATTCTAATAGCATCGCACAAATCCCATAAATGATGAGGATCACGACCCCCAGCAAAAGGTATTGTTTTCGCTCATCGTCTTGCCCCCAGTTTCGAAAACCTTGGGATTCGGCGAGAAATCCCAACGGGAGCCATTGGTTGGCGGCCTCTACTATGGCTTTATTTACCTGCCATTGCAGACGATTGGGACCGATGAAATCATATTCAAGGTAGAGGCGATACTGCTGGTTTTCCCGATAGATAAAATCTCCTGCTGGAACTTTTTGGAGTTTGGCTACTTCGGCTAATTTAAAGCTACCACCTTCAGGGCGGGAAAGCGGCCATTGCCATACCTCCCACAGGTCGAGAGAAGCCTGTTCCTTTGGTCGAAGGACCATGGCTTCGTACTTGCCGTCCACATGGGTAGTCAGCACGGGTTGCTCTGCCAGACTGAGACGGCTGATTTGTTCGTAAACGGCTCTAGGAGAGAGACCTAACTCTGCTAACCGATGTAGATTCAATTTCAATTCGTACCGATCATGTGGGCGATAGTCAAAGCGGTATTTTCCGTTGAAGAATACTTCCTTAATTCGGGGGTGGGCAATCAGGCTATCCCCGATTCGATGGGCATATTGAAGCAACTGGTCATAGTTGTACCCCCGGAGGATGATGCGGGAGTTTTTTCCCCCCATCCCGATTCGATTGCTGAATCCCAAGACCCCTTCGAACATCGGGCCAGTGCCAAAAATTCGCCAATCGACCGCCCCCTGATCCATCGCAAAGCGCTCTAATCGCGATTGGAGAACTAGGGGAAAATTGGTTTGAGTGGCTTCCTGGGAAAAAAAAATGCGAATGCGTGCTGCTTGAGGGGATTGAATATCTGTTTGAAATTGAGCAATTTCTTCATACTGGCTCAAAAAATTCTCCATCCGTTTCATGATGGCATTCATTTGTGCCAAGGTGCAGCCATAAGGCATTTCACCTCGCACGTGCAAAGCAGTTCTGCTGGCTTCTTGAAAGCGGGCATTGGCATAGGTCTCTTCTGCAAATAAACGCAAACTCCCTCCTAACAAAGCATCCACCCAGGGTTTGAGGTCTTGTTGGTAGGTCCTGCTGCCGATGGTTTGGTTGTACCAGCGGACATAAACTGGGGACTCCGTCTCCTCTTTTTCCCTTTCCCATTGATCGGGCAGCCAGAAAGTCGGCAGGCCAAACCCCAGCACTGCCAGTAGGATCAGCCACTTTCGAAAGCGGATGAGCCATTGACCCATTGGTTGTAACCACTGCCAGCTTGCAGGCGGGGATGAGATCTGCCGGGTCAAGGCCAGCTTACTCGCCAAGGCCGGACTCAGCCAGTAGGCTACGGCCAGGGAAATACTCAGATTGATGAGCAAAACCCAGGCAAAATCTGCGAGCAGCAAGCGTTGGGCTTCTGATAGGAAAAAGAGTATGGACAAGGCTCCCAGGGTTGTGAGTGTGGCGGCTAGGATGGCTCCAAAAGCAGCGCGGTTGGCTTCCCGGCGCAAGTGGTCGATCATGACGATGCTATTGTCAATGAGCAGACCAAAAGAAACGGTGATGCCCGCCAGAGAATAGAGGTGGATGTCCAAACCGAGCAAGTGATACACCCAAATGGCAATGCTCAGGTTAGCAAACAGGCTGATGCTCAAGACCAAGACGTAGCGCCAGGAACCGCTGATGCCCCAAACCAAGAGTAAAAGTAAGGAGAGGGACAGGAGGCTGCGCCACCCAATGTTGGTCAACTCCGCCTGAAGAAATACGGTCGCATCATAGGTGAGCAACAACTCATACCCTGGCGGTAGATTCGCGCGCAGAGCCGCTACTTCGGCGCGAAAGGCTTTGGCGACCGCTATTTGATTGGCAGAAGGTTTCGCCAGGACATTCATATGAATGGTCTGCAGGCCGTTGATTCGGTGGTACTGACGGGGGGGACGTTCGCGATGACGAGCTTCCACCAAATCGTCCAATCTGATTAGGCGATTTCCCAACATCTGAACAGGACTTTGGGTCCAGCCGAGTTGATCAACAGATTGACTTTGCAACCAGACGCGGGTGAGGATGGGGGATTGGGGGGAGAGCGGAAGCTGACCGATTTCCTCCTGAAACCAGGCATTCTGTAACGCTTGCGCCAAATCTGTTTGATCCAGACCCAGAGACTGTAATTGAGGAAAGGCGTAGCTCAATTCCCAGGCAAATGGAGTGGCACCATACAGGGAAATCTGATGAATGCCATCCACAAGAGCTAGGCGGGGTTGCAAGTGTTCGGCAGCATAGGTGCGGAGTTGCTCGGGCGCATCCGGTCCACTTAGGGTATAGCTGAGTAAATGAGGATCGCTATCTGTTTGGGGGCGGTTGCGTTCGACACGGGGGTAGCTAAGGTCAGTCGGTAGTTCAGGACGAAGCTGCCGGAGGAGGTTGCTCACTTCCAATCGAAAGTAGTCCAAATCAACCTCTGGATCCACTTCAATCCGGATCGTTCCCCGCCCGTTTTCGGAAGTGGAGGTAAGTCGGCGAATGTCCTTGAGCCGGACCAACATGGCTTCTAGACGGCTCGTGACTTGCTGTTCGACCAATTGGGCAGAAGCTCCGGGCCACTGGTAGCTCAGACTGAGGGAAGGCAGATGACGATCAGGCTGCCATTGTAAGCTCAGCTTGGGAATGACCACCAACCCCCAGAGACTCAGTGCAACAAACAACAAAATGCGGGAGAAGGCAGAGGTCATGGGGATAGGGGGGCTGAGAAGACATTAGTTCGAGGGTAGTTCAAAGCCCAATGATCCACAGCTCACTGAAGCGTTACGATTTGGATAATGGGATTGTCT
>JBCCCJ010000708.1:0-4089 GCA_039033615.1 Bacteroidota bacterium | reverse complement strand
CTTCTACGCTCTCTTGTACCAATCGTATTTCTTGTTGTGTCATTTATTGTGGATTGGATGAGAAGCGAAGATACTGTTATTTGATATAATGTAATTCCATATTTTTTATGCCAACAAATCCTTCACCACCTTCCCCTGTACAGCTGTTAATCTACTTCCCTGATTTCTTTCTGCATGTGGACCTGGCCAGTATCTATCAACAAGCCGTCTATCAGGTAGAGATGCACCACAAACTTTGGTTTTCCGAAGGGGAAATATCCAAAGCCATAGGCCTGAACGGTTTCATGATGGAAGGCTTGTTGATAGATACTGGCCAGGTCCACATGCAGAAAGAAATCAGGGAAGTAGTGGGAGCGCATCCAATTGAGCAGGTCTTCTTGACCCACCATCACGAAGACCACAGCGGGAATCTGGCGATGGTGAAACAAACAACCCAGGCCCCGATCTATGCCTCACCCGACTGCATAGAACTGATGAAAGCACCTCCGCCCATCAGCCTGGCTCAGAAACTTACCTGGGGAGATCGCCCCCCGTTTACGGAGTTGATTCCCAAGGCGAACTGCTTGGAAACCCCGAATCATCGGTTTCAGCTGATTCCTGTGCCTGGACACGCCAAGGATATGGTGGCTTTGTATGATCCAGAACGGGCATGGTTGTTTTCTGCTGACGCCTGGGTGAGTCCCTACATCAAGTACTTCATGCGGCCCGAAAGCATGGCGGAACAGATCCAGACCTTAGAGCGACTCGGGCAGCTAGCGGTAGAAGTCCTCTTTTGCAGCCACAATCCCAAATTGAGTGGAGGGCAGGCCTTGCTGAAACAGAAGCAGCAGTTTCTGGAAGACTTTTACGGTCGGGTGGTGCAAGAATGGGAAAAAGGGAAATCTGTCCCGGCAATCAGGCGGGCCATGGGGAGAAAAGAAAACCTGTTTCTGAAATGCTTATCTGGCGGAGAACTGAGCCTCTACAACATGATTGCTTCTGTCATTCGCGATGAGGAGAAACAAGCAGAATCCTGATCAAAGCTGATGAATCAAGGGGACTTCTACCTCGAAATAGGTCTCCGTTTGGATGACCTCAATGGGGGTAGCCCGAAGCAATTCATAGCGATTGCGGATGTTTTCCAGCCCCAGTTTGGTAGAGACCACTTCCTTCCGCTTTTTTTGCAGTGGATTGTGAACCACCAGGTGATGATCGTTCCGGGTAAATAGTTTGATGGTGAGGGGCTTGCGTCGAGAAATCACGTTGTGCTTTACCGCGTTTTCCAAGAGCATTTGGAGGGTGAGAGGGGGAATCAAATAGGCGTGATAAGCCGGAGGAAGGTCCATTTCTACCTTGAGATTGCCGCCATAGCGTTGCTGCTGTAGGTACACGTAGTTGTCCAGGAGTTGCAGTTCTTCCTCCAGGGAAATGAGGGTCTTTTCTCGATAGGTGAGCATGTTCCGAAACAAATCCGAGAGGCGATTGACGTAGGCAATGGCGTTCTGGGGATGTTCCTCAATGATCGAGATCAGGGTATTGAAGCTGTTGAAGAGAAAGTGAGGATTCACTTGATTGCGCAGCGTCTCGAATTGAAAGCGCATCTTCTCTTGTTCCAGTTGGGCCCGCCGTTGCAACCGTTTTTCTCTAGTTTTCAGAAACAGGTATCCCAAACTCCCTGCTCCTGCAAGCAAAGCAAGGTAAAACCAGATGGTTTGCCAGTATGGGCGCCGGACGGTAAACGCATAACTCGTAGAAGGAGCCAGTTCAAATTGCTGATTGATCGCTGCCCGAACGGAAAACTGATAATTGCCCGCAGGCAGGCGCGGGTAGGTGATGCGCTGATCTCTGGTTTCAATCCAATCGAGGTCGTAGCCTTCTAATTTGTACTGATAACTCAATTGTTCCGGCGCCTGATACCACAAGCCCGCATAGGTAAAACTCAGGTGGTTTTCGGCAAAAGAAAAGGAGGTTTTGGTGGCGGGCACTTTGTCAGAAAGGAAAATCAAGACTTCCTCTAGCACAATTTGAGGAGCCAACTGTATATCGGGGGGAGGAGGGGAGTAGCGAATCACGGACTGCCCATTGGCAATCCAAATATCTCCATTTTCAGCGGCGAAGGAAGCATTGATGCCAGGTTGAAGCTGTTGTAACCCGCTCTCCTGTCCCAGATAACTGATCTGTAAACTGCTGCCATCAATCAGGTCGATGCCACCGTCATGTACCGCCAGAATTCGGCCATGCTCATCTGCCAATAGGCTGGAAATGGAAAGGTTGCGGAGGCCAGCTTCTCTGCCGAAGTGGCGCATGTTCTGGCCATCAAAGCGATAGATACCAGCATCTTGGGCACTAAACCACAAATTACCTGCTGCGTCGTCAGTGAGGGAATAGACGATGGTATTGGCCAGTCCCTCTGCTTCCGGGAGCGAATTGATTTCGCCATTTTCCAGCCAATAGATCCCCTGCCCATCTGTGGTAAACCATACCCGACCCTTTCGATCCGGGAATACCTTCAAGATGTAATTGGCCCCAATTTTGGCTTGGGTCTCATTTTCCAACGGCTTGCACTGAACGGGACTATCGAAGGTGGGGGGAATGGGAAGAGAAAACGCTCCGCCCAAAGTAGCCAACCACAGGGTTCCCTCGTGGGCCGCAATGGAGAGGACACTGGCATTGCCGAGCCCGTGATCGGAGGAGATTTGTCGAAACTGTTCCGTTTCAGGAGAAAAAAGGAACATCCCTTGGCCGAAGGTACCTAGCCAAATCAGCCCGTTTGGGTCTCGGTACAAGGAAATGATGTTGGCCTGGCTATTGCCCGGCAACTGGAAGGCTTTGTCCAATTGATATTGCCCCTGATTGGCATGGTAGCGCATAAACTGCCGACCATGTGCCAACCAGATCCCAGCCTCTTCATCCACGACTATGCTGCTGAGTTGGTCTTGCTCCTGCATGCTTTCGATAGAGATCCTGCCGAGAAATGGATTGAACGAAAACAAGCCTTCCCGATCTCCGGCGACCCATAAATTGCCGCTGCCATCGAGGTGAAGATCCATGACCCGACCAGGCCGACTGCCCCGTAGGCCAGAAAGGCGTCGCTTGATGCGCATGCTTTCCATGTCCAGAACCACCAGCCCCCGCCGTTGGGTGCCCATCCACACTTCTTTGCCTACTTGCTGAAGGGCATTGATGGTACCAAACCGCCAGGGATCACCCGCGATCACTTTGAGTTGGGTCCCTGCCTGATCGACTTGACAAACGCCTTCATCAAAGGTCCCTATCCACATTTTCCCCTGACGATCCAGGTGGAGTGTTTGTACAATCTGATCTGGGAGTTTCTCCTGAAGCGGAAATGGCTGCACCTGCTTCTCAGTACCCGTAGCTTCGCACCAATAGATTCCCTGATCGGTACAGGCCCATGCCCTGCCGAGTTCGTCCATTTCCATGGCATATACTTCCCGACTACCCAGTCCATCATCGGTGGAGAGGTTGTACAGGCGATTGCGGTGTAAGAAGTAAAGCCCTTCTCCATAGGTTGCGATCCACAGCCGCTGATCCCGATCTATTTTCAGGTCGGTGATCTTGGCTTCGGGCCAGCCTTCTTCGACTTCCAGTCCATACAGACTGTCTTGCTCCACAAAACTGATGGCCCCTGAAGCGTGCCCTACCCAGAGGACTTGGTTTTTCGCCTGATGAAGGGCGGTAATCGGACTTCGGAGCAGTGAATCAGTGGGGACAATGGGAAGGAGTCGGACCCCATCATATCGAAAGAGGCCATTTTCTGTCCCCACATACATCAACCCGTCTTCGGCTTCCAGTAATACCCTGGGATGAAGATCGCTTTGGTTCCCTAGCGGGCTGTGCATCCGAAATTGATGTTCTTGTGCCTTCAAAGAAGCCACCATCAACATCAACCCCAGCCATACCTTGAATACCTTCCCTACCATAATTCAACCGCTTGTCCCAATTGGTCATGTATCAATCACTGAAAAAGGTAATGTGTGAGGACCAAAGCGAAAAAAAAAGATGGGCCAAGTCGGCAAAGCAGGTACTCAACCCGTTTAATCAGGGGTTTACAGTTGAGGGAAAAAGCTGGCGTTGACGGTGATCTGGATT
>JBCCCJ010000707.1:0-4090 GCA_039033615.1 Bacteroidota bacterium | reverse complement strand
GCAATCTTGACGGGATTGCGGACAGGGGCTGGGCTATTTGCGCTGTTTGGCCTTGGGAGGACGAGGCCATGGGAAATCGCACAGGAGCGGAGGACTTTGCGCACCAGTTGGACATTGGAATCATACGAAACCCCGACGTTCAAGCGGAAGCGGGTTTCTTTGTCGTTGTAGGTCCAGTTGACCACATTGGAAGAGGTGATGCTGGAATTGGGAACGATGACATTGGTGGAGTCAAGGGTCTCTACGATGGTGGTTCTTAGGCGAATCTCTTTGACCTCTCCGGTCAACCTCAAGCTGTCCACGAAGATCATGTCTCCCACTTCTATGGTCCCGTCTAATAGGATGAGCAGGCCGCTGAAAAAATCATTGAAGGTCTGTTGCAAGGCAAGGCCTACCACCAGGAGGAGTCCGGTTGTTCCCACCCAAAACACACTCAGGTTGACTTGTAACAAAGTCAGGCAGAACAGCAGAACCAGCAGGACGACCGCGTATTTGATGATCTGAAAAATGGCCAGCCGCCTGCCCTGGTCAACCACCAGATTCTGGGCCTTATTGCTTTTGACAAACCACCGATTGACGTACCAAAGCAAACCCCTCGCGGCAATGATGGTGGCGATGATGCCCAGGATGTGGATGGTTTTGATTCCCCGCGCTTCATCTGGATGGTACAATTCGTAAAAGAGCAGGCTGGAAATGTTGACCCCCAGGATCCCCAACGAAAGGACAATCGCCAGCGGATACAACAGGAACCTCGCCAAGCGTCGGAAGGCTTTCCGCTGTTCATCGTTGGGCTCAATGCGGCCGAGCCAGGTTTTGCGCTTGAGTAAGCCTTTTACCAACCGCATCACCCCCCAGAGGCTCACCCATACGAGCAGCAACCACAGCAAATCAGCCACCTGCAATCGGTATTCACCGATCACTAGCCACTCGAAGGCCAGGATGTTGCGCAATTGATCCATGAGCTGACTAAACGATTTGCGGATTAAGTGAGACTTGAAAAATAACTTCCTCTTTTCGCGTAGATATTTCTTTCCAGGTAGAGGAATCAACACCGAGTGGTTGGCGGGTCAAATGAGGTTTTTTTGACGAAGAGATGGGAAGAAAGAACGAGTGAAAAGGTCCAAGCTTTTTTTGAGTATCACTTAGGACGCCTCGGCTTTTTCTTTGGACGGGAGTCAGACGACTTTTTCTTCTCTTTTGGCGTGCCTAACATCTTGAGGAAAGCCACTTCTTTCGAAGACAATTCCCGCCATTTTCCCCGGGGTAAATTCTTTTTGGTGAGCGGACCAAAGGCCACTCGATCCAGGTTTTCTATCTGATACCCCATGTGCTCAAACAAACGGCGGACAATGCGATTGCGACCGATGTGCAGCACTACGCCAACTTCGTCTGGCCCTCCATCGGCCACATAATCCACTTCATCTACCTGAGCCGGGCCATCTTCCAACATCACCCCTTCCCGCAGGCGATCCAGGTCCTCGGGAGCCACGGGTTTGTTCAGCCGCACTTTGTAAACTTTCTTCACCCCAAAAGACGGATGGGTCAAACGCGCTGAGAGGTCGCCGTCATTGGTCAGCATCAGGAGCCCGGTGGTATTTCGATCCAATCTGCCTACTGGATAAAGCCGCTCTCTGCTCGCCGAGGCCATGATGTCCATGACCGTGTGCCGCCCTTCTGGATCGTCCGTGGTGGTGATGGTATTCTTGGGTTTGTTTAGGAGGAAATAGGCAAAGCGCTGGGCTTTCAAGAGTTTGCCTTGGTAATGGACCTGATCTTGGCGGGGCACAATCCGAGTCCCCATTTCTGTAACCACCTTCCCATTGACTTTGATCTTGCCAGCAGAGATCAAGGTATCTGCCTCCCGGCGGGAACAAACCCCAGCCTGAGAGATGAAGCGATTCAAGCGCACCGTTTCAGAGGCGTCCGGCTGCAAAGGCGTTTCTTCCGTTTTGCGATTGGACGCTTTTTTGAAAGGCTTGCTGGAACTCGCCCCCTTCTGCCACTTCTTCTTCTCTTTGGGCTTCCCGCTGGATTTCCGGGTTCCGCCAGATGCCTTCTCCCAAAAGGGCTGCTGCTTACTCGTTTTCTTGGGTGGTTTCTTCCCGGCCATGATGTTCGGTTTCTGCTACTTCTTCGGGGACAATGGGTCCTTCTTTCTCTTGTTGAATGCGGCGAAATTCTGCTAAGTGGTCCTCGGCCAATTCTTCAAATTCTTTGAGCTTGGGCATATCCCCCATAGAACCGATCCCAAAGTATTCCATGAAGAAGGGACTGGTTCCATACAACAGAGGCCGACCTGGGGCATCGGCCCGCCCTAGAATGCTCACCAATTGCTTGTCCAGCAATTTTTGGACGGCATAATCACAATTGACCCCCCGGATGAATTCCATTTCGGCCTTGGTAATCGGCTGCCGATACGCAATGATCGACAGGGTTTCCAATGCTGCGCGGGAGAGGCGCTTCTGATTTTTGGTCAGGGTCGCACGCTTCACATAGGGGTAATAGCGCTCCTTGGTGTAGAATTGATACCCTTCGGCTACCTGCCGGATTTCAAAAGGATACCGTTCCCCCTGATACTTATTCAACAGGAGCTCCAATGCTGACTCGACTTCTGCTTGAGTTGGAGCCTCTTTTTCTTTTGCTTCGGCCTCTTCCGCCAAGATTCCCTGGAGGAATTCCAGCTTTACCGGATGTTCCGCCACAAAGATGATGGCTTCTAACATCTGGGGAAGATCGTGGTTTGTCATGCTACAAAGGTACGTGAGCAAATAGGATTTCTCCAACCATCTCCGCTCGTCGGCTTTTGAATTCCCTCATTTATTCCTTATTTCTCCCTCCCAAAGCTTCAATCTGATTGGCTATGATCTTATTATATGGTGCGTACGGCTATACTGGTGAACTGATTGCCCGCTTGGCGAGACAGCAAGGCAAAGAATTGGTGCTTGCAGGTCGAAACGAGGCTCGCTTGAATCAATTGGCAGAAGAACTCAAGATGCCTGCCCGCGCTTTCGATTTGAATGACGCTGCAACCATCGACGCTCATCTGGCCGGGATCAGCGTGGTGTTGCATGCGGCAGGGCCGTTCATCCATACGGCCCAACCCATGATGCAAGCGTGTCTCAGAAACCGAATTCACTATCTAGATATCACCGGAGAAATCGAGGTGTTTGAAATGGCTGCTCAGCAAGATGAAGCCGCCCAATTGGCGGGTATCATGGTCATGCCAGGGGTTGGCTTCGATGTGGTCCCCACGGATTGTACAGCGGCGTATCTCCACCAACAATTGCCGGACGCTACCCATCTTGAATTGGCTTTCGTAAGTAGCGGAGGGGTTTCCCAAGGTACCGCGCTCACTATGGTCGAAAATTTGGGGGAGCCAGGGGCAGAACGAATCGGTGGGCAAATCGTCCCGGTTCCCGTGGGCGCGCACAGCATGTGGGTACCCGCAGAACCTAAGCCACGCTTTGCGATGAGCATTCCCTGGGGAGATGTATCTACCGCCTTCCATACCACGGGTATCCCCAACATTCGCACGTATATGGGCTTTTCTCCCAAAGCCTATCGCTGGGTCAAACTGCAACGCTATCTTTCCTGGTTGCTCAAGCTGAATTGGGTCCGCCGCATGGCTCGCAAGCGCATCAAAAAAGGGCCTGCCGGACCTTCTCAGGAAATTCGGGAAACCGCTCATACCCTGGTTTGGGGTAAAGTTAGCAATGCAGAAGGCAAAGAAGTCAGTGCGACCCTCATCACACCAGAAGGCTATCGACTCACCGCTTTCTTTGGCTTGATGATCGCTACTCAGGTAGCCCATGATCGTTTCAAGCCGGGGTTTCAAACCCCAGCGGGCTGCTACGGGCCAGAATTGGTCCTAGAGATGAAGGGGGTAAAAGCGTGGAGCTGATTTACAGGGTTCAAGGATCAGGGGTCAAGGTTCACATATATTTGCGTTACTCCTTCGGATTTTTGAAATTTCCCTGTTCCCTGTTCCCTGTTCCCTGTTCCCTGTTCCCTGTTCCCTGTTCCCTGTTCCCTGTTCCCTGTTCCCTGTTCCCTGTTCCCTGTTCCCTGTTCCCTGTTCCCTGTTCCCTGT
>JBCCCJ010000706.1:0-4091 GCA_039033615.1 Bacteroidota bacterium | reverse complement strand
CGATAGGCTTCCTTCACGCTGGGAATTGCCTTCAATTGGAACCAGTCGATGGCAAATCGCAAGACGTACGCATTGAGCACCAAAAAAGCAGCTGGCGAAGTGATCGGGCCGGTATTTTCTGGTACGCTGACCACGATTTGTCCGTTTTTGCCCCTCTTGTTTTGGGCAGGACCAGTAGGAGAATTCATGGGTTTCATGCCAGTCGTCATGATCATCACCCTCTTCTCTTCCCTCTTCGTGGCCTACGTGATCAACCCAGTTTTTGCGGTGAGTTTCATGAAGCAGAAGGACTATGAGGCGCCCATTCCTCACCGTCAGGTATGGACCATCGCAGGTGGTCTGATCTTGACGGGCATTCTCGCCCACCTCGGAGATTCGGGTTCATTTGGTACGTTCCTATTCTTCATCGCTGGTTTTGTGGTGCTCAATGCGTACGTCTTGCGATTTGCCATCGACTGGTTCCAATTGAAGGCAATTCCCAGCGTGAAGGAAGCCTATCGCAACACCCTACGCTGGTCACTGGATCATCCGATCATCGTCTCTTTTGCGACCGTCGGTTTGATCTTTGGGACCATGTTCATCGTGCAGTTGGCGAACCTGAAGTTCATTCAGTTCCCATCAGCTGATCCGAACTTTGTGTACGTCTATAATGAATTGCCCAACGGTACCGAGATCGAAGTTACCGATTCTGTCACCCGCTATTTGGAGACCAAAGTGCGAGAAGTGGTGGATGAAGACAATCCGATCGTCAAATCCATCATCACCAATGTCGCCATCGGAGCCGGAGACGCGAATTCCTTTGACCAAAGCTCTTCTGCGCCCCACAAAGGCAAGGTAACAGTAGAATTCGTCGGAGTAAAAGAGCGAAACGGCGCTTCGACCCAAAAGATTTTGGATGACATTCGGGACAACATCGGCAAGATTCCCGGTGCCAAGGTAACCGTGGCTCAGGATGCAAACGGCCCTCCTGGCAGTGCGCCAATTGAAATCCTGATTACGTCCGAAGATTTTGGAGAAATGATGGACGTCAGCGAAGGCTTGATGACTTACCTCGACTCCCTCAACATTCCTGGGGTCGAACAGCTCAAGTGGGATGTGGATGAAAAACGCCCAGAAATTCTGGTGCAAATCAACCGCGCCAAAGCCAGCGAACTGGGCTTGAGCAGTGCACAGATTGGTACCGCCATTCGGACCGCCCTCTTTGGAAAAGAAGTGTCTCAATACCGGACCCTGGAAGATGAGTTTCCGATTCAGTTGCGGCTGGACGAAGGCTATCGGAATGACATTTCGGCTTTGCTGGACATGCGGATCACCTATATGGATCAATCCAATGGTCGCTTCAAATCGGTACCGATTTCTTCGGTAGCAGACATTGCCTACTCCGCTTCCTATGGCGGCATCAATCGGACTGACTTGAAAAAATCCGTAACCATCACCTCCAACGTTCTGAACGAATACAACGTGAATGACGTGGCAGCAGAGGCAGAATTTTGGGTCAACAACTTCATCGACAAGGGGCGTTCCAGTCGGGAGGTGGACATCGAAGTCGGTGGTCAGACCAAGGACATGGCCGAAGAAGGCGCCTTCCTGGGAGGAGCGTTCGGAGCCGCGATCTTGCTGATCTTCATGATTTTGGTTACCCAGTTCAATTCTTTGAGCAACGTCTTGATCATCATCAGTCAGGTATTTCTCAGCATCCTGGGGGTATTCATCGGCCACGCCCTGTTGGGTATGGAGTTCTCCGTGGTGCTTTCTGGCGTTGGTTTGGTCGTACTAGCGGGGATTGTGGTGAACAACGGGATCATCCTGTTGGACTACATTCAAATCCTCCGCCGAGACGGCTATTCTCTGCGAGAAGCGGTGATCGAAGGTGGGGCAACGCGTTTCACTCCGGTATTGCTGACCGCTTCCTCCACCATGTTGGGCCTGGTCCCTCTGGCCTTCTCTTTCAACATCAATTTCGGCACCTTGCTTTCTGAATTGGATCCCCAGATCTTCTTTGGAGGGGATAGTGCCGCTTTCTGGGAGCCACTTTCTTGGTCTATCATCTTTGGACTGAGCTTTGCGACCTTGATTACGTTGGTGTTCGTGCCATTTATGTACTTCTACGTGCAGCGATTCCTGGTCTGGTTTGCCCGGAAATTTCAAGGGAAAGAGATTGAGGATATGACAGCCGAAGCAGATGGAGGAGAGGAGCCCGTTCCCTATTCAGAGGAAGTGTACTCCAATGGACATAGCAATGGCCACTCCAGCGGCAATGGCTACCGCCATAGCAATGGCAGCAGCGTAGAAGAAGAGACGGAAGATGGACCTGAGTTGGTGAACTAGCGGGAGACCGCTCCGCTGCCAGAGGACAAAAGTCAGATCGCTGTCCTGTCAGATATCCGCCCCTTGAGACCGATGGTTTCAAGGGGCGGATCTTTTTCGCTTTCAGGCTCCATCAATCAATGCTAGTGCTTCTAAGCAAAGAGTAAAAAGCTGGTGCATGAGTCATGATGATTTTATCCCAACTCTAATTTCTCTTCTCTCCTGATCCGTTTATCCTGCGGTTGACCCCATTTTTGGACCTTCCCATCCGTCTCGCGCAAGTCATTACCCTGCCCTGGTTCTACCTGACAATCAATTCCTGTTAGGTAACCCCCAGCAATGCCCGTCCTTTTACGGAACCGCCTAATGCTCGGATCGAAGGATGAGAAATGGGTATGGGTATGGGTATGGGTACATTTTGCAATCCAAGATACAAAAACTGATATCCATTCGGTTCCGCCAAAATACGCCCATCCATCCGATGCGTGAGAAGAATGAATCTCCCTTACTCCACTTTTTCGTAAGTTAAGAGCTGATTCTCTCCCCTATGTCCCGCCAAAAGCACCGAGGCCAACACGCCAATGACGTCAAACTCTTTCATGAGCGGTGGATTCCCACCCTCAATGAGGCGGTACGAGACCTTTCCTGGTTGTGGTCGCGGGGCTATGCAGAGAAATCTGCCTTGGAGTTGGTGGGGAATCGCTATCGCCTCAACAATCGGCAGCGTCATGCCTTGCGGCGGGCGGCCTGTTCAGACGAGTCTGTCAACCTCCGGCAGCAGCTAGAGATCTCCGCCCAAGAACTACTAGGAAAACCAGTAGCCATTGATGGCTACAACCTGCTCATCACCATCGAAGCAGCCCTTGCGGGGGGAATTGTGCTGCACTGCCGAGATCATGCTTATCGGGACATTGCCAGCATCCACGGGACCTACCGCCGGGTAGAAGAGACCATTCCAGCCCTGAGCATGATCGGGGTATGCCTGCAAAAAATGGAGGTATCGCAGGTCCATTGGTTGCTCGACCGTCCGGTTTCCAACAGCGGTCGGCTCAAGGGCTTCATGATGGAATTGTCGGAGAAATACGAATTCGATTGGCAGGTGGAATTGGTCAACAATCCTGACCGCACCCTCAGCGAGATGGAGGCTTGGGTGCTGATCTCCTCCGATGGTTGGGTGCTGGATCGCGCCAAACAATGGTACAATCTACCAGGACAAATCATCGGGACGATTCCGACAGCCAATGTGATTCACATGACGGGGGAAGATCAGGGAGCAAAAATGTAGCAGGATCCGAAAGAATCCTGCAAATCTGACCTCACAGAATGAGCTGGGTGTATCCCAAACCATACTCCTAGACATTTTCTGAATACCTTTTCCACTTCTTTCATCCAAGCTTGATGTCGCCTGCCACGGGCCATACTTTTTTGTCAGCAAAAAAGTATGCAAAAAACCGCCGAAGCCCCATGCAACGCCACAAGCCGCCCCAACACCTCGGGCTTCGTGGCAAACCCGCCTTTGTGGTGAAGGCTACGCAAATAATCACGATTCGCCATTTTGTCTAGGAGTATGATCCCAAACTGTCGTTTATAGCTTGAATTGGGCAGTACACTAGGTCATTCTTCTCGCTATGGGATATTGCTTTAGGGTATTTATATGTTGCGTCGCCTTCAGCGGGACCTACTTTTTTCGCGGGAAAAAAGTAGGCAAAAAACCGTCGAAGTCCCAGCCCAACTCACCATCCGGCCCCCTTCCTCGGACTTCGTGGCCAACCCGCCTGACTCGT
>JBCCCJ010000705.1:0-4111 GCA_039033615.1 Bacteroidota bacterium | reverse complement strand
CTGGATTTTTCTCTCAAGATTTAGAAAGAGAATTAACAATAAAAGGAACCACGGCCAAAAAATATATCAAAATCATGATGGAAATTGGCCTAATCCGTCAGGACAAAACCACTGGAAGGAAGCACTATTATCGTCTGATGCGCGAAAATGTCATGAAACGCTTGGGCAAGGATAAGGCAACGTTGATTTCTAGTCAGCCGTCAGATCTGGTTCAGTGATTCACTTGTAAAAGATAAACACAAACACAGTAAAGCACCTGTCGATTTTGGCAGGTGCTTTTATATTTGGAAAGGATCGCGTTTTTTTGTGAGATACTAAGCCTGATTCTCTATGTGGAAAGAACTCCGGGAAATCCTCTCGAAAATTGTCCATTTGGAAAATACCACCGATATCCGGGGGACCATAGACAGCATTCGCAATAGCATTGAGATTCGGGGCTACAACGTCTGGATTTTGGCTTGTGGGGCGATGCTGGCCTCGATTGGGCTGGACACCAACTCCGCGGCGGTCATCATCGGAGCGATGTTGATTTCTCCACTGATGTCGCCGATTTTGGGGATTGGTCTTTCCATCGGAATCAATGATACGGAGCATCTCAAGATGGCCCTGAAGAGCTTTGGGACCGCAGTCATATCGGTGCTTTTGGTGAGTAGCTTGTATTTTTTGCTTACCCCTTTTGGTACCCCCACAGACGAGATTCTGGCCCGGACCTACCCAACTACCTTGGATGTCTTGATTGCAATTTTTGGGGGAATCGCCGGAATTGTGGCGGGTTCTCGTAAGGAAAAAACCAATGCCATTCCGGGGGTGGCCATTGCTACCGCCTTGATGCCTCCCTTGTGCACGGCAGGCTTTGGCTTGGCAAAAATGGAATGGGGGATTTTCTTAGGAGCCAGTTATCTATTTTTTATCAACTCCGTTTTTATCGCCCTTTCCACATACTTGATTGTACGCTTTTTGCGCTTTCCATACGTGGATTATGTAGATGGTTCTACCAAACGAAAGGCAACTACCTGGATTGCCATTTTTGCCATTTTGGTGATTCTGCCGAGTAGTTATTCTCTGATTAAATTGATCCGTCAGGACCGCATCGAGCGCAGCGTCTCTGCTTTCATTGAGCAAGTCGTCAACAATGACAACCATCAAGCGGTTCAACACAAAGTCTCCCAATTAGATGACTCTACTCAGGTCTTGACGTTGATGATGGTTGGTCCCAACCTCAATGAGGATTCCCTTGCCTATTTGTCTAGTCGATTGGAGGACTTCAGTTTGGGACACTTACAATTGCGCTGCTTACAAAATCAAGCGCCCATAGATGCGGATGAAGTTCGCAGCCAATCGACCCTAGAAGCCATGCAGGCCATTCAGCCGAGCATAGACGCCTTGCAAGCAAATCTGGACAGCATGCAGACTCAGTTGATTGCCATGAAACAAGATAGCGTTCCCTTGAAACAACTGGAATCTGAAATTCAGGCTTTGTTTCCGGAACTCGCCCAGATGGTGATCGCCCAGGATGCCATCAATACCGACTTTACTTCCACTGATACCATCCCCACTGTTTTGGTCAAATGGAAACCCAATACCCCTTCCCGCACCCGCCGTTCAGCCCAGAAGAAATTCCAGGCTTGGATTCAAACCCGGATGGAATTGGACACGGTGCAGGTGGTGAGTTGGTGAGTAGGGAATTGGTTGATTAGTGAATTGGGAAGCGTCTGACAACGCAGTGTTCTGACAGTTCGCGGTCTGACGTCCGTCTTCTCTTCATTCCCCCAACAAAAAAAGGCCACCCAATGGGCAGCCTTTTGTATGGATTGATTGGGACGAATTATCCCAGGACGTTGATCGCATTCAAGTCTTCGAAGGCTTGCATCAAGCGCTTGACCATGGAGGTTTCTCCTTCTCGCAGCCATTTGCGAGGATCATAGTTCTTTTTATTCGGCTTGTCATCGCCATCGGGGTTTCCGATCTGCGCCTGAAGGTAGTCGTGCTTGGCAGCTTCGTACACCCGAACTCCGTCCCAGAAGGCCCACTGCGTATCGGTGTCGATGTTCATTTTCACCGCACCGTACTCGATGGCTTCACGAATTTCCGCACGGCTAGAACCAGATCCACCGTGGAAAACAAAGTTGATGGGGTTGTCGCCACTGAGGCCGAATTTCTCGATCACGTAGTCCTGACTGTTTTTCAGGATGATGGGCTTCAACTCAACGTTACCAGGCTTGTAGACCCCGTGTACGTTTCCGAAAGCGGCAGCGACGGTAAAACGCTCAGAAATCGCGTTCAGTCGCTCATAGGAATACGCCACTTCAGAAGGCTGGGTGTACAGGCGGGAACTGTCGATATCAGTATTGTCCACGCCATCTTCCTCGCCACCAGTTACCCCCAATTCCATTTCCAGGGTAATGCCAACTGCGGTCATTCGCTTGAAGTAATCCACGCAGATGTCTACGTTTTCTTCGAGCGGCTCTTCAGACAAATCCAACATGTGAGAGCTGAACAATGCGTGTCCGAACTGCTCAAAGTGCTTTTCATTGGCATCCATCATGCCGTCCATCCAAGGAAGGAGTTTCTTAGCACAGTGGTCTGTATGCAGGAGAACGGTTACCCCGTAGGCTTTGGCCATTTGGTGGACGTGCATGGCACCAGAAACAGAACCCGCGATGGCGGCGGCCTGTCCTTCATTAGACAAGCCTTTCCCGGCAAAGAAGGAACCCCCGCCATTTGAAAACTGAATGATGACCGGGGAATTTGCTTCACGCGCAGCTTCCAATACGGCATTGGCACTGTTGGTACCGACCACATTTACTGCAGGCATCGCAAAGTTCTTTTCATTGGCGTAGTTCAATAGTTCCTGCACTTCGTCTCCGTGCAATACGCCAGGTCTGAATTTTTTAGTTGACATAAGTATTTCAGTCAATGAGTTAGGTAAAGTAATGGCTCGGGGTGCCGGTTTGGCCGCAAAGGTATTTAATTTTTCGCATACCAAAAACGGGATCTCAGAATCCTACTCTCTGCCCCATAGAACTGTACCTCAGAAGGTTTAATGAATCAAGTGATATAGGTAACTTTATTTTGGAACAAACGTTCCATTATGGAGAAAATAATTCTTATTTTGCTTTCACACCATTCCCAATCATCATGAACTATCTCATCACCGGCGGCCACACCGGAATCGGCCTGGAGCTCAGTCAGATTCTGCTTCAGGAAGGACATTCATTGAGTCTGATCGTCCGCAATGAAAAAAGAAAAGAAGCTGCCATCCAGTCTTTGGGCCATGCAGGACAGGTGCAAATATTCATCGCTGACTTGAGCATTCAAGCCCAGGTTCATCGGGTAGCGGATGAAATATTAGGGCATTGGAAGCGCATCGATGGCATATTCAACAATGCAGGCCTGCTAGCAGACCAAGCGTATGTTTCCGAACAAGGCAATGAAATGCAACTGGAGATCAACGCATTGGCGCCTTATCTGCTGACAAGAGCTTTGAAACCTGCTTTGGATAAGGCAGAATCTCCATTTGTTATCAATACAGGAACTGGCGGCTTACACAACCAGAAGGAGCTGGACATTCCAGAGCTCGTGAAACCTACAAAATTCGTCAAACTAATGGGTTCCTATCTGAAGTCCAAAATGGCTATGACTTTGCTGTTGAATACCCTGGCGGAGGAATGGAAAGGGGTTCGAATTGCCACAGTTGATCCGGGGCCGAACAAAACCGGTATGACCAGTGGCTCTGGCATGCCAGCATGGTTGGTGCCAATCCGAAATATTTTTTTCGCCAAACCAATCGTAGGGGCCAAGAAATTGTACAAGGGAGCCTTTGATCCCGTCTTTCAGGATCAAAGTGGCGTCTACATTTCGGGAAACAAAGTTAAGGCCCTCAACCTGAAATGGGGGCAAGTTGAAATCCAGGAGTTGTTTCCCAAAGGATTGTCAGTGAAATGATAAAGGGCTACTCCTACTCCTGAACCAGAACACTTTCGATTTCCACCCCATCGTTGGTGACAACATGGAAATAATGCAAGCCCGCAATTAGAGCGATTTCCCAATCTTCTCCTTCTTCATAATCTGCCTGATAGAGAAGGCTCCCGCCACACCTCTGGACAAAAGT
>JBCCCJ010000704.1:0-4116 GCA_039033615.1 Bacteroidota bacterium | reverse complement strand
GGCAAAAACAAAAATAAGTAGCATCTTTAGGCATCCACTTAAAAAAAGGATGTTATGTTGAGCACCTACACTTTCAACAGTCAGTATACTCCCACCAATCCTGCCGAGTCTCAGTTACCTGGGTTGAGATTGTTAGAGGGGGGGAAATTTGAGCCAGATCAATATGCTCCGGTCATTGTCCGGGAATATGGTCAACTGCGCTGTAAATACTTTCGTTGGGGATTGGTGCCCAATTGGACCAAGCCAGGGAGCAAGGAGGTGAATGGTCGCACCTATGCAGCTGCGGATCAGGTATTTCAACACATGGCCTATCAGTTGCCCATTCGACGTCAGCGCTGTTTGATTCCTGCAGATGGCTATTATGTTCAGAAAGGGAGCAAAGTAGGGATGCAAACCTACAAACTGGTGAATAGCAGTGAGCAAACCTTTTGTTTTGCCGGAATCTATGATACTTGGATGCAGCCTGATGGCACAGAGCTCCATAGCTTTGCGATCGTGAGCACGCCAGCCCCCGAGCAGATGATGAATTTTGGCCTGCAAATGCCTTTGATTTTGCCTAAGGCCCACGAAAATCTTTGGCTCAACCCCGAAGCCAATTGGCACCGGATTGCCGATGTCTTGTACCGCCCGGCCAATCATTTGTTACGAATTCATAAGGTCCGTGAATTGCAATTGCCAGAGGTTGAATTGATCAGCCAGGTGGCAGCCTAAGATTTGATAAACGAGATCAGGTACGAACGCTCCTTGGAGAGGAGGTCGCTCCCTGATCACTGAAAGATACATTTGGTTCTTCTCTCGGAAGGGTGTCCTCAAGGGACACCCTTTTTGTGGTTGGAAGGTCTATCTGCGTTTATGACCTACCTCTTTGGTTTGAATGGGAAAAATTGCTGCTTTTGGGGGGTACGTTAGATGGCACACATTCACTGGTGATGTTGGGATATGTGGCAGTCGCTACTGCGCCTGCTCCCAAACTTCTCTCTTCGATTTACTACCGAAATGCGCATCCCTCCGGGCTGCGATTGTCTATGGACAAGGACTTGGAGGGAGCACCTGTGCTGAGCTTACTGAAGTATGCCAAACCAACTCTCCAAAAAACGAAGCGCGGAGCGATTCGCAGCTTGGTAGAAACAGATGACCTCCAGAAAGTCAGCAGGCGCATCGCGACTGCCATCTACTGGGGTATGCTTTTTCTGGTGACATCTGACGTACCCCCTGCTTTTGTTAAGATCTGTTTGGTCTTTCATTTTTTCCTATTTTTGGCTTGAATGAGTTAGAAGTTTTCCTGGTTATTGGTAACGATTCAACTATTTTTGGTAGAAAAGTGCGTTCTCGTATTTTTCACAAAATGGAGTTATCTTTCCGTATGTAGGGCTACTTCTTTGATCCATTGATACAGATTGATTCTCTTTTTTCCCTTCTTGCCAACAACAGGTGGTGGTACCTGATGGGCTTGGTGACGCTTGGGGGATCCCTCTTTGCTCAGTCCCCCCGACCTGATCAACAGGTCGAATTTGATGCGGCCTTGAAATTGCTGACCTCCTTCCAGAATGACAGTGCATACGTCAGATTCACCCAACTGGCAGAAGATTTGGAACAGATGGGAGAATTGGATTCGCCTTTTGGCCTCCAGGTTCAGGTTCGGCAAGCAGAAGCCCTGGAAAAAGATCATCAGGATGAGGCGGCCATCGAAAAATTACTGCGGGTAATCGACCTCAGTTTGGACGAAGAACAATGGGAAGTACTCGCGAATGCGAAGCTTTCCCTGGCTCGACTAACCGAAAAATTGGATCAGGTACAGAGCTGCTATGGGTACCTCCAAGCAACCCGTCAGTTGATCATGCAGCATGGCTTGCCAAAGGTCTATGCGCGGTACTGCAACCGTCGCTCCTCCTATCATCGTTTGTTCGCAGACCAGGATTCCGCCCTATACTTTGCAAAAGAGGCCCTGCGATCTGCACCCGATTTTGACTTGGATGATGAAGAATCAACCGCCCATCTATTGATCGGATTGATCCTTGATGAAACAGACTTTGAAGAGGCGATTTATCATTTTCGCGCGGCAGGAGCTCGCTGGAAGGAGGTAGGAGACATCTCTGGCTATGAAGCCATGTTGGGCAATCTCTCCAAATTGTATTGGGACAATGGAGACTTGAAGAACGCTTTGGTGTATAACGATTCGGCCATTCAAGTAGGCAAAGAGGGCATGGCCATTGGGAACGCCAGACAGAGTATGTTGTATGTTACCTATCAACGACGCGCTAGCATCCTGTCAGAACTAGGGAGATTGGATTCGGCCTTGTATTACCTGGCTAAAGGCTATCAAATGGAAGTGAAAGAGCTCTCGGAGGCCAACACTGCCCAGATCATCGAGATTGAAGCCAAGTATAAAGACGAAAAGAAGGCCCAGCAAATCGAAGAACAGCAGGTCAGAATTGAACAAGAACGAAGAAATCGCTGGTTCTTCATCGGCGGAATCGTCCTCACCTTGTTGGCGGCGGGAGGGCTATTGTATCTCTATTTACGCTTGCGGGAAGCCAATCAAAAGACGCAAAAGCAGGCGGAGGTGATTTCAGAAGCCAACCAAAATTTGTCTGTGGCTCTGAAACAACAAATCATGTTACAAGGGGAGGTGCATCATCGGGTGAAGAACAATCTACAGGTGCTGATCAGTTTGATGGAGCTACAACGGGAAGAAATCGAAGATCCTCAGGCTCTGGCAAGCCTCGAAGCGATGGCAAACCGAATTCATAGCATCGCTGCCATTCACGAGATTTTGTACCAGAAAGAAGGGGAGGAATTGGTCAGTTTGCAGGAATACACCCAAAACCTCTGTTCTCACTTTGGCAATCTGGCAATGCGCAAAGGAGCCCCCGAATTCCAGATTGATATGGGGAAGTTGCGGGTGAATCTGGCCACCTTGATGCCGCTGGGCATCATCCTGAACGAGTTGCTGACCAACAGCCTCAAATATGGGGCGAGCCTGGGGCAAAGGCTAGCCATCCGCATCTGGATATCAGGGCATGAAAAGGGCTATCACTTACATTACCGGGACAATGGACCTGGTTTTCCCAATGGGGAACTGGAAGAGCGAGAAGGAGGACTGGGAACGTATTTGCTCAAGAGCATGACGCGCCAGCTTCGGGGAACGCTAGCTACCCACAATGAGGAGGGAGCAGTATTCGCCATCTATTTTGAGGAAAAGAATCAACGATAAATTATGAACAAGGTTCGGATTCTGATTGTGGAGGATGAAGTACTGATCTCAGATATGATCAGCCGCTACTTACGCAAAAATGGCTATGAGATTGCAGGGCAAGCCATCTCTTATGAGGAAGCGATTGACCTCTACCACCAAGAGCGACCAGATTTGGTGTTGCTAGACATTCGTTTGAACGGGCCAAAGACAGGCATTGATGTCGCTCGTTATCTGCAAGCACTGCCTGATGCTTGCCCGTACATTTATTTGACCTCCCAAGTCGACTCGCTGCACATCGAACAAGCTAAGCAAACCCTTCCCGCTGGATATTTGACCAAGCCCATTCAAAAAGCGAGTCTATATGCCACCATCGAGATTGCCATGTTTCAACAGCAAGCCAATCAAGAAGAAGAGAGGAGCATCCAACTGACAGATGGCGGGCAACATCATCAAGTAGCCATCAAAAACATCTTGTTTCTCCAGGCTGAGCACGTGTACGTACAGGTTCACATCTCCGGGCAGAAGCCCATTTTGCAACGAGGTTCCCTGAAAGATATGCTAGACCAACTTCCTGAATCTATCTTCCTCCAAACCCACCGCAGCTATGCGATCAATCGGCACCAAGTCAATCGGTGGGATGCTCAAGCGGTGTACATTGGAAAACAGGCCATCCCAATCAGTCGGTCCAGGAAAAAAATGGTTCAAGCGGCCCTTGAATAGCGGAATCTACCATTCAGAACATCAGACGAACCTTTCAGAACAAGCCCCGCTTAGATCATTCATAACGAAGGGCTGACTTTCGTATATTGTATAGAAAGCTAGATGCTTTTTAGCTAATTCTGCTTCCCATCTCTTGCCAATATGCATGGGACTCTTTGTGCAAAAGAGAAGGGAAACTCATTGCCCATATCAAACCCAAT
>JBCCCJ010000703.1:0-4117 GCA_039033615.1 Bacteroidota bacterium | reverse complement strand
CACCTCATTACCAAAGGTAATCTCAACGCTCATGCTCTTACCAACCACATCTTCAAACTTAACTTCGCCCTTTTTAAGCGTCATGAACAGTTGGAACTCATAAGGAGCCGAGATTCGCTCTGTACCCGTCATCCGCTTGAGGTTTAGAAGCTCATCCGCAGACTCACCTGACACAGGAGTGTAGAGATTCGCCATATCCGACTCACTCTTCGTACCCTGATCACCCCAAACAGCCGTCCAGATCACCTCCTCTTTGGAATCACCCTCATAGATCTGACCTTCAACGGTGAGCTCTTGTGTTGCGGCTTCCTTGCTATCATCCTTTGAAGCCTCCGCCGGAGCAGCGGCAGCCAATGCAGCGGCGGCGGTCAATCGGGCGGCGGAGGCGGAAGATTTGGCGCAAGAGGTATTTGTGGAAGTGCATCGCTCGATTGGGAGCTTTCAGGGGCAAGCCAAATTGTCCACCTGGTTGTACCGGATCGCTACCAACAAATCCTTGGAGTGGATTCGGCGCAATCAGCGGCAAAAGCGTTGGGCGTTCTTTTCAGCCAAAAGAGGGGAAGACTCCGGGATCTTACAGGTGGCCGATGCGGAAGCTCACCCTGGCACAGCTCTAGAGAATCAAGAGCGCTCCCGAATCTTGCTGGCAGCAATTGCTACCTTAGCAGAAAAGCAACGGGTGGCCTTTACCCTACATAAACTAGAAGGCGTGAGCTATCAGGAAATCAGCAAAATCATGGAAGTCAGCCTCTCTTCGGTAGAATCGCTGATGTTCAGGGCGAAGAAAAATTTACAAAAGAAATTGCGGAGCTATTATGAGGCAGGGAGGTAAGAGAAGCCGATAAGAGAGCGCTTCGCTGTCAGAGGTCAGAGGTCAGATGTCAGAGCGCTTCGCTGTCAGATTTTTTTCGAGTCCACCAATCAATCCACTAACCTCTAACCAACCAACCAACCAACCAACCAACCAACCAACCAACCAACCAACCAACCAACCAATTCCCCATGAATAAAGATCAACTCCAAGAGGAAATCGACCGAACTTTGCAAAGCCTGGATCAGGTGGAAAGGGTAGGCCCCCGGCCATTCTTTCACACCCGCTTGCAAGCAAGGTTGGAACGCGAATCTGCGGAAGCTCAAGCTCCTGTATGGGCAATATTTCTGAAGCCCAAAGTACAATGGGGCATGTTGGCTGTGGTTTTGTTGTTGAATGTCGGCGCGTTTTGGTACGGGGGAAGAAGTAGCCTGCCAGATACGCAGGTAAATCGTATCGAAGGTTTGCAAGCCTTGGGGTCCGTGTACGGTATGGAAGGATCTACTTTATATCAGGAATGATGAAGCAATCATCTTGGCAATCACTTGCGTTTTTGGTGCTGATCGGCTTGAACCTGAGCCTGATCGGATTTTTGGTGTTCCGGGGGAATGATGCGGGGCCACCTCAAGGGGGACCACCCAATGGAGGAAGAGGACCGGGAATGGGGCCTCCCCAGATGATAGAGAAATTTTTGAAGCAGGAATTGGGCTGGGATGAGGAACAAATGGCAGAATTCGAAATCGCGAAAAAGGCTCATTTGAGTGAAAGCAGTGGATTTAAGGAAAACATGCGTCGCCTACGTGGGGAACTACACGCCTTGGATCAATCAGAAGCGGACGCTGCCCGCGAAATCTTGCATCAAATTGGTCAGCAACAAGCGGAGTTAGAGCGAAGCATCTGGGAACATTTTCAGATCCTGCGAGCCATCTGCAATCCAGAGCAACAAGTTCGTTTTGATCGCTTGAAAGGCGACCTCCTGCGAAGATCTGGCCCTCCAGAAAGAAGAAGGCCGCGACCATAACAGAATCCCCTCTCCCGGTGGAGAAAAGTCAATGGTAGTTCGCTTGGATTCCCCGTACATTTGAGGAAAAACAAAGGTCTCCCCAGACTGGTTATCGGACTGATCCCTAACATTCCTCTATGGCAATCGGCAACCAACTCTCTGACATGCGGCAAGAATACGCCCAGGCGGCATTAGACCGGGCGGATGTAGCGGCAAATCCCTTTGAACAATTCGAAAGCTGGCTCAAAGCAGCCATCGAGCATTGCCAGATCGAACCCAACGCCATGACTTTGGCGACGGTCGAAGATGGCCGCCCCACTACCCGGGTCGTATTGCTCAAGGGCTTGGATGCAAGGGGGTTGATGTTTTACACCAATTATGAGAGTCGCAAAGCCCAGGATATGGGCAAAAATCCATTTGTCTGCCTGAATTTTTGGTGGCCGGAATTGGAACGACAGGTGCGGGTAGAAGGCAAGGTCGAACGCCTCAGCGACGAGGAATCTGATCAATACTTCCAATCCCGTGGGCGAGGCAGCCGCTTGGGGGCCTGGGCTTCTCCGCAATCCCGGGTATTGGAAAACCGGGAAGAATTGGAGCAAAAGGTACAGGAAATCACCGCGCGATTTGAGGGGCAGGAGACCTTTGCCAAACCCGATCATTGGGGCGGCTACCTGGTCCGACCGGACTACTTTGAATTTTGGCAAGGCCGAAAAAGCCGTCTCCACGATCGACTTGCCTATCGCAAGCAAGGAGAAGACTGGCAAATTGACCGTTTGGCACCATAATTTCCGCTACTTTCCTTCAAGCGGCAATTCCCAAAGCTGTTCCCACTCCTGATAGCGATGACCCGCCGGGTCAGAAGATTCCGTTCGCATGGCCAGCAAGCGATCGAAACGGTAGGTTTCTTCGGCTCTGGCTTGAGGGACCAAGGCTTCTCGCTCCGAAAGATTCATGAGATCATAGACCAGACTGAGATGCGGAGCATAGGTGCGCGAATCGGTTGGGAAATAGGTTTGCTGGAGCGTCTGCTGCCAAGCAAGCAGGGCAGGGGAGGGGAGCAAATCAATCACTATTGCTCGATAATGCGCTTCGCTGTGGCTGATCCCTCGACGCTGCAATTCCAGAGGAGTTTGGGATTGGCAATGCCGTCGTTGGCTTTCCAGAAGTTCGTCCGGGTCGGCCTGAATTGGGGAGTAGAGGGTGAGGTGAGGCGGGAAAGGAGCTTTTTTCCTTTCCCAACTAAAGGATTCGATTTGTTGGAAGAGCCCGAGGGCCTGATCGAAGCATGGCAGGAGCCAAAGGGAAATTTTCATGCCTGAACATTGAAGCGGGCCTTTGAGTTAGCAGAAAAGTCGCTGCTTGTCAAGTGCCAGACATGCCTCTCGACGAATCCAGCACAATTTTGTCTCAACCAACCTCCATCTGATGCAATCATTGACCCAATTAACGGCCATCTTTTCGACCCTCTTTTTCCTTGCCTGCCAACCCGTGCAATCGCAGACAGATCTGCCAGCCGAACTTCCCAAAGAATTTGGTGCGTACTGGTATCAGGGCAAAGCAGAATTGAGCAGCTACGCCCTCAAGCAGGCTCGATATGGTGAAATCCATGAAGGAGAAGCCGTGTTGATCTATGTAACTGAGGATTTTTCGCGGAAAAAGCAGGTCAAACTTGACAATCCTGGACAGGCGGGAAATGACAAAGTGCCCATCATGAAGCTCAATGCCTCGCGCAAGTTTTTGACGGGCTTATACCCTTATTCCATTCTGCAATCGGTGTTCAGTCCCACCAACCTTCGAAAGGATCCTCACGCCCTCAAGACCTCGACTACCGTTCAGGAGTGGTGCGGGCATGTGTACAACCAGCTGAATCGCGAAAAGAATGGCTATCGCTTCACCAATTTTTCCTACTTCGAATCAGAAGGAGACACCGAAGCGACCCTGCCACTCACTTGGCTGGAAGATGAATTGTGGACCTGGATTCGCATTGCGCCCGATCATTTGCCTACCGGAAAGCAAAAACTGATTCCTTCCAGTGTGCATACCCGACTGGTTCACAAAAGCATGGAACCACGCGAAGCGGAATTGAGCCTGGCCACAGAGGGGGGCGTTTCCACCTACCAGATTGTGTACCCGGCAGATCAGCGGACTGTGAGCATTCGTTTTGAAGCGGCCTTTCCTCACAAAATTCTGGGCTGGGAAGAGGAACAAACTTCTTGGGGACGCACCCTCACCACGACCGCAGAGCTGAAAGAGACTATCCAGACCGACTATTGGAACCGACACAACAATGCCGATCGAAGCAT
>JBCCCJ010000702.1:0-4121 GCA_039033615.1 Bacteroidota bacterium | reverse complement strand
CTGATCGCCATCATTGTCAAAATCCGTGAATACCCCGCCAAAGCCAAACCCCCGATGCTTCAAGCCATAGGCTTCATATACATTCTCGAAGCGCTTGCCCCCTTGGTTTTCCAAGAGATAGCCTTTAGCAGTTTCATTGGCCCCTACGATGGTCGCATCACTGATTTTGGTGAGTTTGCCTTGATATTCCTGAAAGTAATTGCCGACATAGACATCCGGCCAACCATCTCCGTTGAAATCGCCAAAATTGGCCCCTGTGCTGAAGGAATACAGCGGCACCAACCCAAAGGCTTCGGTCTCATCCCGAAAAGTGCCATCTCCATTGTTCAAAAAGAATAGGTTTCTCGCCCTAGGAATGATGCGCCCACTGTCCTTCGAAGTAATGGTCGTTACCATCAAATCTACCCAGCCGTCGCGGTTGACGTCAGCACCAGATACTCCCTGCGTCACAAAGGAGCGGGTGATTTCCATCCCCGAGCCTTCGAATACATTTTTGAAGGTGCCATCTCCCTGGTTGAGGTACAATTGATCGTCATTCATCCCCCCGGTGATATAGAGGTCTTCAAAGCCGTCTTGGTTCAGGTCAAACACACAGGCCCCACCGCCAAACATGCCTTCATACACTTGGAATTGATGCTGGATCCCTGCAGATTCCGTGATGTCTACGAAGGGCTTTGTGTCTTGGGCGAAGGAAAAAATGGTGATACAAAAGAGGATTGCGAAGAAAAAGGTATGCTTGAAAGCTGAAACCCTGTTCATCCTACCCCTCCCTTCTCCAAAGGGGCAACCTGCGATGGTGAACCCTGATCCTTGTTGAACGAAGTGAAATCCCGAGAAGCGGGAAACCTTGATCTCTGTTCCCTGCTCCCTGTTCCTTGACCCCTGTCTCATGGCTTTCTCCAATTAAGTTGGTTCACCCGCTCTGCAATTTTCTTGCCTTCTTCCAGGCCAACCACATTGTCTTGAGGGGTATGAATGCCGCCATAGAAGCGAGAATCGGCAGTTTCGATAGCAAAATCCCAGAAAGACTCAAAAGGTCTTTCTACAAAATCGGTATCACGAAGCTCGTCTCGTTCTCTGCCGACGTGAGCACTGTCGATGAAAGAAAAAGACTCCCCAAAGAGATCAGTTAGGACTGTGGCAGAAGCTGCGGCCTGAATTGCGTGCCCGGAAGGAAAAGCCGGAAAGGGTGGGTCCGGCCAAAAGGATTCCCATGATTGATCGATGAATCGGGGATTGAAAGTATTGGGTCGCTCGGAGAAGAAGTGGTATTTCCACTTCCAGCATTTGATGAAAGCATCGGCAACGGCCATCCCTGTTCGAGCATAGGTTTCCGCCCAGTTGATCAACGGAGGCCGCGTTTTCTTCAAGGCAATGGTGGCCAAATAATAGGAATGTCCAGGAGGCGTGAAGGTATCAGAAGGATCATCTCCCCACCAAAGCGCGATTTCTTTCTCTTGCTGAGTCAAGGAGCGTTCCTTGTCGTATACCGCCTTGAATTCTTCATAGTAGGGCGAGCCAACCGTGGTATCGTAGGGGATGAACTCCGGCAGAGGTAGCTCGGCATTCTCCGTCAAAAAGGTCCGATTTTCTCCCCAAGTAGGATGCAGAGGATTGTGGCTGAAGGATTGAGCGTACAAAGGAGGCTGCCAAGAACCCGGAAAGGTGGGGTGCTCAAATTCCTTGGGAAAGTTGCGCAGATACGCCCGATGTCCGCCATCGGTTTCTGACCATATCGCGATTTGTGCTGCGACAGCTTTTCCAAAGGCGACAGACCGCTCTGCTACCTCAGGATCATCGTAGCGACCTGCAAAATTTTCATAGATGGCCTGCTCTAGGGAATCCAATTTGAGCTTATTGGAGTCGGAGGTCTGCTGATAGATTATCGCATGAATGGCCGCCTGGGCTGCGTTCATGCTGAGCACCCAATCATAGGGCTGATTTTCTTCTACTTGGGGGAGGTCTTTCAGGCCATTGAGTTGCCCAGCCATGCTTTGGTACTCAGGATAGCCCAGCACCACCGATTCATACATGGTGAGGCCGATGTAGCCGATGGCCCGGCTGGCGTAGGTAGGAGAATTGGCAGGTGTGTACTGGGAAAGGTACAAAGTCATTTCACCCCAGGCCTGAGCTGCTGCTTGTTCGGTCATGGGCGGAGATGCTGACTGGGAGCAGCCAACCCACGTGCTCAGGCCAAGCCCCACCCAAAGGATCAGGTTTTTCACTGAGAGTTTCATAACGCGTTTTCTTCCAAATAATACGCCACCAGAGATGCTTCATTGCGGCCAAATAGCCAGATGTTTCCTACTGAAACCACCGATCGGATGTCCCCCGCGAGTTTCAGGCCAGATTCCTGCTGCGGAACATAGCGAAAACCACCTTGACCGTCTCCTTCCAGGAGGACGCCATAATTCGCATCCATTTGCCCAATGCGGAGTTTAAAGTGATGGTCATTGCCACAGAGCAAGAGGTCGAGCTTTCCGTCCTGATTGAAATCCAGGGGAGAAATGCTATGCACAGGGCTGTTCTGCGCTTCCCATGGCAAGGCCTGAGCAGTAAACCTACCATCCGCTCCCTGCAAGAAGACCATGCTTTCGGTATGGGTGGCTTGCCAACGGTCCGCTCGGTTCAGTTCTCCGGGAATGATGATTCGATCCAGGGTTTGGTTGGCGTAGCTGGCGTAGGTGACAAAGCGGGAACGCAGACCAGACAATTGATTCAATAACTCATCCCGGGTCAGGTAGGGGTACGCAGTCCCCTGGATGTGATAGGTAAAAACCGGATCGAGGGATTCGTTTTTGTCAAAATCGTAGTACACCATTTCCATGAGTTCTTTCTTCGACGGCTGGAATTGGGTATTCTTCCCCACATTCCCAGCGATCACATCCATCCGCCCGTCCGCATTGACATCTGCCAGCGTGAGGGTATTCCACCACCCATAGTAGGGCTCATCAAAATATAGCGGGGTCTGTTCCTTGAATTCTCCATCCACCTGCCCAAAGACCATGAGTGGTAACCATTCGCCAGTCAACAACAACTCTGCTTGTCCATCCTGATTCAAGTCGATCCATTCCGCAGCGCTTACCAAACCTACTTCTTTGAGGTCTTTCCCCATGCTGCGAGTGGCGTCTTTGAAGGTACCATCGCCTTGATTGAGCAAAAGATAGCTCAGCGGCGCTTCCGGATATTGGCCTGGGACGACCCTGCCTCCGACAAATAAATCAGCTGCACCATCCCCATTGATGTCCCCCACTGCGACACAGCCCGTGCTTTCCCGCATGGGTGGAATGGCCTTTTCAGCTCTGCTAAACCCGCCTTGCCCATCATTCAGGTAGAGGCGGTCCTCCAATTGGGCGTCTTCTACGGCGAATCCGTGATAGCCTCCGCTCCCCACATAAAGGTCCAAGGCTCCATCGCCATTGGCGTCGAAAAGTTCCAGCACGGCATCTACAAAAGCAGCGTCCTGCTCGAAAGCGGGCACGGCTCTCGGAGCAAATCTCCCTGGAGAAGTTCCCTCAAATAGTTGAGTAGGCTGTCCCTGAGCGCCCCCAATCAATACCTCCACTTTCCCGTCGCCATTGAGATCTCCCTGAACCATGGCTGGCCCAACTTTGGAGCTTTCCCGCAACAACAAGGATTGGCGATCAAAATCGCGCACTTTACGCACTGGCATCTGGTATTCGATCGGGCTTTGGGTGAGTTGAAACACAGCGGCAGGCGGTTTCGGGCTTCGAAAGCGTCCCTTTGCCTCAGTTTCGATGAGCGTCAGGGTTTGGTTGGCCGCAACCGCCTGGAGGGTTTGGGTTTTCCCACTTGACCAGCGAATCCTCAGTTCCTGAACGGTATCGACTTGCCCAAGCCCAACGTGTAAGACGGTCGAAACACTGGAGAGATAGCCCCGCGAAGGAAATTGCTCTACTACTTGTACCCCTGCCGAGGAGGTAAGACTGACTCGCGCCCCAATGCCGTTGGAGTTTTTGCCTGTTCCTTCCAAGGCGATCTGGAGGTAGTTTCCTTTCTGTTGTTCTCTGGCTTGATTTCGGAACAAAAAGGCAGGCTGATTGATGTTGTTGACAATCAAATCCAGATCCCCATCTTTGTCTAAATCTGCATAGGCGGCT
>JBCCCJ010000701.1:0-4122 GCA_039033615.1 Bacteroidota bacterium | reverse complement strand
GGAGCAGGGTGGGTAATTTTCGCTTGAAAATTGCGAAGCGCTAGGCGTGGGTGTTGCTACCAAAGCCCAAATAGATCAGCCCCTCTTTCCACCGTTGGAAAGAGGGGCTGTATCGTAAAATAACGTCCATGATCAGGCCGTGCCTGCCTTTTGACGGGAGATGTAATCCTTGGTAGCTCTACCTACTTCGCGGGCGAGCAGAATCAGCGCGATCAAGTTGGGAATCGCCATGAGGGCATTTCCAATATCGCCGATCTTGGCTACGGCCTGTATCCCATCCGCGGTAGGAATGGAGCCGATGAAGAGGAAGGCAATGAAGACAATTCGATAGGCGGTTTTGACCTTCACCCCAAAGAGATATTCCACACATTTTTCTCCGTAAAAACTCCAGCCCAACAAGGTGGAGAACCCAAAGAGGAAAGAACAAATCATGATGATGGTTCCCCCGCCGGGAATGACGGTTCCAAAGGCGTACATGGTCATGTCGATACTTTGCAGCGGGACAGAGCCGTCGGCCAATCTGTTTACCATTTCGCCCGCCACCTCTACTTCGGTCCCAAACAACGGTCCTTTCTGATAAGCACCAGTTACGGTGATGACCAAAGCAGTCAGGGTACACACAATCAGGGTATCAATGAAGGTTCCCATCATCGCGATCTGCCCTTGTTTGACGGGTTCGTCCGTTTTGGCGGCACCGTGAGCAATTGGGGCAGAACCCAAACCGGATTCGTTGGAGAGAATCCCCCGGGCGACCCCAGCTCGAATGGCCTGAATGATCCCTATTCCTACGGCTCCTCCAAGCGCTCCTTTCGGCGTAAAGGCAGATTGAACGATGGTGCCCAATGCAGCAGGAATCTCGGTGATGTTCCACAGAATGATGATGATGGCGCCGAGGAAGTAGATGCCGATCATACTGGGTACCAAGCGTTCTGACACCACGGCAATCCGTTGGACTCCCCCTAAAATCACCATGCCGACCAGTACGGCGACGACTGCACCGACGATTCCTTGGGTGAGGGTCATGCTTTCTGCGGTGATCATCCCCGCCGTTTCCAACTGAGTTGCGACTGAAACCGCCATAGAATTGGCCTGGAACATATTTCCGGTACCAATAAGGGCCGCTAGCATCCCAGAGAAAGCAAAGAATATCCCGAGTCCTTTTCCCAAGGAGCCCCCAATGCCCCGCTCACAATAATACATCGGACCACCAGAGGTACTGCCATCTTCGGCAGTGATGCGGTATTTGATGCCGAGTACCGCCTCGCCGTACTTGGTCGCCATCCCAAAGAGGGCGGTGACCCACATCCAGAAAGCAGCACCAGGTCCTCCAATGGCAATTGCGGTAGCTACTCCGGCAATGTTGCCATTCCCTACGGTGGCGGCCAAAGAAGTCATCAATGCCTGAAAAGGGGTGATATCCCCGGCATCCTTGTCTGAGCCATCTTTTTTTAAGGCTCCAGCCATCAGCAGGCGTACGGCGGGGCGGAACCTGCGAAATTGCACGGCTCCGGTGGTGATGGTCAACAAGATGCCGGTTCCCAGGAGCAGCATGACCATCAGAGGAATTCCCCCTAAAAAATCTGGCCCCCAGCCCCATAGTTTATCAGCGATGTCGCTGACGATCTCCTGATAAGTATTCATGAAAAATAGTGTTAGTTCAAGACACAAGATTCGGTGCGCTAAAATACAGATAAATAGATGGGAGTCAATGGTTGAAAATAATCGCAAGCAAGGGCAAAAGGGTCGCCGATATCTCGGAACATCCTTTCTGCCAAATCAGCAAGATCGGTTACATGGGCGTACCTACCGCACGCCAGTCCCATACGATTATCGCTCAGCCCGAGCCTTCAATGCTTACCACCGAAGCTGAAAGTCTCTCACCGCCGGGAAGCGGAGGACACTTTTGTGAAATAGATGCTTGGCGAAATGCAATTTCGCGCTACATTCCCCTGACCCCTGTATCACTCTTGTCTGAGCGCCTGTGCCGGATCGTTTTGTCCGACCCGAATGACCTGCCAGGAAGTGATCGCCAAGGTCAAGATCAGGATCAAGAAGAAGACATTCAGATAGCGCCACAATTCCATGCCGACATGGACGGAGAAGGTCTCCAGCCATTGTTGGCTGACGTACCAAGCCAGGATGAAGGCAGGTAGGGCCGCAAGCAGCACCAGCCACACAAATTCTTTGGAGAGGAGCATCAACAGATTGGCAAAGCGAGCCCCGACGATTTTGTGGATGCTCAATTCCCGCACGCGCTGTCCAGCCAGATAGGAAGCCAGGCCAAACAGTCCCAGGAAGCAAATGATGAGGGTGAAAAAGGAAAAGGCGGTGAACATATGACTTCGAATCTGATCCGATTCGTAGCCACTTTGCAGTTCCTCTGCCAACACCCGATATGCAAAAGGTTGATTCGGCAAGATTTCTGCCCAGGCCCCTTCTACCACTGACAAAGCCTCTTTCGTAGGCACCGAAGGTTTGACGACCAAATGAACGGCAGATGAGAGGGTGAAAACCTGGGGTTCGATGGCCGAATGGAGGGTGCTGTGGTGAAAGTCCTTCAACACCCCCACGATCTCCATGTGATTGGGATTATTTTTGTCTCCATAGCGCACTGGTTTCCCAATGGGATCTTCCAGCCCAAATTCCCGAACGAAGGTTTCATTGACCAGCAATCCATTTTCCAGATCAATGGGGTGATCGCGGGAAAAGGTGCGTCCGGCTACCACTTCCAGGCCGAGGGCAGGCGCAAAATCATAATCCATCGCCCCAAAGCGCACAAAGCGAGCTTCCTGCCCCGCAGTGCCATTGGCGCTGACTGGCCGACGCCCCATGCTGTTGGTACCAGGCATGAAGTCTCCCGAACCGATGGCCGTAATTTCCGGGTGCTGTTCCAGCTTATCCCGCAACGCCCGATAATGATTGAACCACTCTGGCCCATCCAAATCCAGTCGAATGACCTCTTGGTCAAACCCCAACTCCTGGGCTTGTAAAAACTCCATTTGAGAGTGAATCACGCCTGCACAGCCCAGCACAAACAACACCACTGCAAACTGAACCGAGACCAATAGTTTCCGCAAAGGCGCTTTCCGTGCCAAGCGGCCCTTCATCACTTGCACTGGTTGAAAGGCTGACAAGAAAAATGCTGGATAACTTCCCCCGGCCAAACCAGTCAACAAGACCAGAATGCTCATGCTCAATACCAGACGAGGCTCCCATAAGGTGGTAGGATATAGTTGTAAGTGCAGCAGTTGATTGACGGGTTCTACCAAGACCCGCACCAGCACCAAACTCAGGCCCCAGGCGAGGATTCCATATAGCACCGATTCTACCAAAAATTGGACGATCAATTGCTTGCGTTGCCCTCCCATGACTTTGCGGATGCCAATTTCCAGGGCGCGACGACTGGCCTGGGCCGTGATGAGATTGATGTAACTGATGACGGCGATCATGAGCATGAGAATCCCCACGGCGCTGAATACCCACACGTAGGCCCACCCATCCGTTTCGGTCAAGTGAATTTGCTTGATGGGAACCAAGGCATGTTTGGCCCGCTTCATCACTGGCTCCCGCTCTGGATCGAGATAATTGTCGTAGGGCTCGCTCAATTTGGGCTCGACATCGGCGGGATCGACCCCTTCTTTCAACAATAAATAGGTATAGGACAGAAAGCGATTGAAATAGTATTCATGCAGAAAAGGGTCGGTTTCGAGGGAAATGATCCCGTCGAGGCGAAGGTGGACATTGGGCGGCAGGTCCTCATAGATGCCCGAAACCTGAAAGCGGTATTCTGAGGGTTGATCAGGAATCCGATGCCGAACGGTAGCGGTTAGCACCTTTCCCATGGGGTCTTCTTTCCCAAAAATCCGCTTGGCTTCCGAACGCGACAACACAATTCTATCTGGTCCTTGCAAAGCCGTAGCCCGATCTCCGGCGACCCATTCCAGCTCAAATACAGACAGCATCTGGCTATCGGTCGCCATGATGAATTCCGACGGATAGGTTTCCCCTTGATATTCCAGCGGCAAATGTTGCCCCTGATGAAAAGGGAAGAAGCGCACAAAGGCTTCGATTTCTGGATAGTCCTGCTTGAGCAAGGGCCCAAGGTTGGCCGGGACCGAGGTC
>JBCCCJ010000700.1:0-4128 GCA_039033615.1 Bacteroidota bacterium | reverse complement strand
GTTGCCTTTTCGTTCTTTTTCTCTCTGCATTCAGCCGGATGTGTAGCGATCATTTTCAGAACCAAGAACCCTTTCCAACTCGTTTTGTTTCGGGTTCCGTTCAAAAGATCTTCCCTGCTCCCCTTTTGCCAACGCTAGCTGGAATCAAGGACACTCCCTTCTCCTACTGCCGCAAACTCTCTATTTAGCATCCTTGATTCAGCCAGCTCCCCTCTTCGCATCTCTTCTTTCCACAACACACTCACTTACTTTCCTCATGTACAAATTGCCACGGGGGGCGGATGATTTCAAATCAGGAAGTACCAGAACAGAACGAAGTAATATTTTCTCCATAAAGTTGACCTCCCCGAAACGTTTCTCTCTTTTCTTCCTTCGACCTCTTCTCCGCCTTCTGATCCTGGCCCTCTGATTTTCGGTTTGATTCGAGCGATCTGGCAAACAATTCCCTGCTTTTGGGCTTCATTATGGAGACTCTGACAATTGGAAAAAGTCACTGCGACAACAATTATTTTTCTGCTGGAATACGCTTGATGTTGTGAGGGTCAAAAAACGGGTTAGCAAGTCATCACAATTGGCTTGATCCAGCATGATTCTCTTCCCTTACCTCATTTCATACATCCTTCTCATGCCCCAAACAACTCTCTCCCCGGACCGCTCTTGGCGTTGGATCGCCCCGGCAGGTTTGATGCTCATCGGTTTTGGTGTCAGCCTGATTGGTCAAGCCATCATTTGGAAAGCAGAAGCCGAGGCGATCTGGCCATGGGTCGCCCTGGGAACACTGGGCTTATGTGTGTTCAATGCCGGAATTTCCATCTTTGGAGAAGCCGTGGTACGGAGAGTGAAATCAGAACTCCAGCAAGCGCGTACATGAATCCCCTACAGCCTGCCGAACTGCGCCTGCTTCAGGATGCCGACCTCTTACCAGCCAAGCATCAATTGCTCTCCAAAATAGAGCGGGAATTGCTTCATACCTATGAGGCCCTCCGGGAGCTACATGAAAAAAGAGGCCTTCTGGGAGAAGCCCTCTTTCATCGGAACGGTAAAATTTCAAAAGGGGATAACTATCAGCTACAGGCCTATCGAGTCCTGGATTATCCCCGTATTTTCGACAAAAAGGATCAATTTGCGTTTCGAACGATGATCCTCTGGGGCCATGAAATCAGTTTTCACCTCATTCTGAGCGGCACCTATCTGGAGCAGTTCCGAGATCTCATCCGCCAATTTGAATGGGAAGAGGGGTTCTGGCTCGCAGCGCACGACACCCCCTGGACCTGGGAGCAGGCGGCCGATCATTGGCTCCCCATCTCAGAACTACGTGCTGCGGAATGGGAGACCTATTTCAACACCCGCGCCTTCCTCAAAATTTCAACCTTTCGTCCACTCACTCACCTGAAGGATCTTCCCACCCAGACAATTCAGATTTGGTCCCGTCTGCTTCAGGCGATGGGCTGGTCGTCCTCAGACCCCCGTCCGAGCGAGAATCAAGCGGAATGAATCCAGCGTCAGGGGCTTAGAAACGAAATTGGTCACACACGAAAATTCCTTGGCTTTTTGCTTGTCCCGCGGATCAATGGACGAACTCACCATGAACACCCGGGTATCAGGGTAGTCAGCGGCATATTTCTCTTGGTACACAGTCAAGAATTCAAAGCCATCCATGATCGGCATCAATAGGTCTACAATGATGATATCCGGAAATTCGTAGCCACCTTTCTGGACGATTCGGTCCAACTTCTTGAGCGCCTTTTTGCCATTCAAGGAAGTAGCGCAGCTTACCATAAAGCGGTGTTCTTTTACCATTCTCACGAACAAGAGGTTGTTGACTTCATCGTCGTCAATCAGCAGTAATCTCAACTTACTCTTAGCCATCTTCTCTATTTTGTCTAATGAAACATATTGATCAATTCCGGCTTCTGAATGATTTTTTCAGAAGGGAGATGTCCGTCTAACTCTATTGACAGACGATAGGTGCCCGGAGGCCATTTTTGATAATTGATGGTGAACTCAAAACCCGCTCCCAAGGATCTTCTTTCCTGGTCAATCAACACGGCACCTTCAGAGGAAAACAGCCGCATACGAGCGCTTCCTGTCCGCATCCGCTGAATTCGGATGATCAGACTATTCTCCGTCAAGTCCTCGATCAGCAATATTTGGCCAGCACTCATTTGGTCAAATTTCACCGCGTCTAGGCCCTCCTGTGCCATCAGGAATAGCTGATGGGAATTGTCCATGGATTGAGCAGAGACGTCTCCTTTGTCGAGGACGCCAGGTCCCTTCTCCAAGGAAGAAATCAGGTCGTGCTCTGGATCGGGCAATTCATGGTACACTAATAAGAACCGTGGTTCGCTCTCTGGCTCATCAGGAATCGGTTCCTCAAATTGATATCCCATCGCCCAATCTTCGCTTGAGTCCGACTCTAAAACGGAAATCGCCAGGGCATCGGGATTCGATTTGTACAATAGGTGCATCAATGATGGTTCTGGAGAATCTGGTTGCGGCTCTAGCGCCAAACTGTCTCGAAGCGGGGCTTGCCCCCATACAGTCAGTGCGGTGCAACTCACAACCATGGTTGCCCATATCGGGCGACTTGTGCGGTGCAGGGATTTGATGAAAAGAACAATGGGGGCGTACATTTGCTTCATAACCTTTCGATTTTGCCTCAGGGGGTTCAAATTCCTCCTGCAAAGTAGATCAATTAAGATTCCCGTTCTTTTTGATCCTTCGATTTTACTTTTCATGAAATATTTTCCTGCGAATGGTTTTCCTTTTTCCTTCCAATCGGTTTCTAGGCTTGCTGATGGGGCTTTTTGAAGCCGGAGACCCACGATCTATGATGAAAGCTTGGCGGGATTTCCATTTATTTCACAAATAAATACTATCCATTAAAAAAAATACTAACCTCATCCCTAGCATTCCGTGAAGGAGGGATCTATGTTCAGCAGCAAAAAAAAGGCCCTGCCAACTGGCAGGACCTTCCCAAAACAGGCTAATGGTGTCAATCGTTATGGACGATCCGGTCCCCCGGGAGGCCGCCCCCCAGGAGGGGGAAAGCCCTGAGGATTTACTGGGGCTTGGGTAGGATCTATCCCAGCAGTCCGAAAATTTCTCAGTTGGTAGGTGAACGTCAGCATGGCATAGCGCTGCAAGACGGCGGTCTGGACATCTTCGATGTACAACTCAGTGACATTCCGCTGAATGCTGGTGTTTTGACGAAGCATATCGAAGATGGACAGTTGGATTTCTCCTCGTTGGTTCTTGAACAATTTTTTCCCCACACTCGCATTCCACAACCAAAAATCAGTATTGAAGGCTTCGGAAAGGCCCCGATACATCTGATGATTCAGCTCAGATCGCAAGACGATGCCAGGACCAAAGATCCAGTTGACCCGCACTTTGCTGGTCTGATTGTAGTATTGGGTGTTTTGCGCCGTGAGGAAGGAGTTGGTCACATCATTGAAACTTCCCCTGGAAGAAATGGTGAAATCGACCTTTTCACTGATGTTGCTGCTGAGGACCACGCCCGTGCCTAAGGTGGCGGTATTGGTGAAATTGGAGAGCCCATTGATCAGGCCGGGACGGCGGTTGTAATCGGCGGAGAGGCTCAGGTTGACATTGAGTCGAAGCCGCTCGATCAACTGACCGTAGTTGACCAGGGTGCGGACATTCCAATAACCATCCAGGTTGACAGGTTGGGTAAGCTGGGTGCCCGCCGGAACCAAATAGTCGAACACAATGGTGTCTTGGTTGGCGATCAGGCTACTATTGGCGATATAGTTTTGGGTGAATTGTCCACTGACAAAGCCCATGATCATGCGGTTCTTGTCGCTTTGGGTGGCATTGTAGCGAGCCATGAAAAAGTGCTGGTAATCCTGCTGGAGATCCGGATTTCCCGTCGACAATTGCACCGGATTGCTGTTGTCAATCACGTCTTGGAGTTGCGTGATGGAAGGCGGATTGGTCCTGCCGCGATAAATCAAGCGCAAATTGGCCTGATTTTCCATGCGCATGCGATACATCACAAAAGGCAAGAGGTTCCGAAATCGCAAATTGGTGCTGTCCACCCGGGGAAATTCGCTTTGGTTGTCCAGGGTTGCTTGCTGGGCCTCTACTCGGGCGATGAAAAAGCCT
>JBCCCJ010000699.1:0-4129 GCA_039033615.1 Bacteroidota bacterium | reverse complement strand
TATTACTCGAGCCAAATACAAAGGTGAATTTGAATTGGGTCGATAGTCGAGGCATGTTTTACCGACCTGATCAGCAAGAGGTCCATTACCTCTCAAAATCTCGCGCTAATCTGTACCTGAAAAAGAACAACCGGGTCCCCAAAGTTGGCAGCATTACCATGAGTAGGAAGGCGTTTCCGGGCACAGGGGAGAGGCTGGAATCTGCTAGATATTTGGTGATGTTTGAAGTTCCTGCTCCGAGTATGTATGGGGTATTTCGCAAGGGCTTCAAGAAAAATGCCGTAAAAAAATACGACATCAGCGTAGCGAGAAGTTTTCAGCAGGAAGGGAAACAGCTGGCGGAAATTCATCTAATACCGAAAGAAGAAGGAAGAGATAATCGAGGCGTTTTTTTGGTAGACCTGGCAACCTATGGCATCTTGAAAGCCAGGCACGAATATCAGGGCAAAGGAGGAAATGTGTGTTGGTATGAATTGGGCAGCACCGAAGTAGGCGGAAAATACTTTCTGAACTATATGGATTATTGCTATACCGGCAGCACCCACATTGATCAAATTTACTATCATCATACCATCGCTTCTATGCGGGTCATGGCCTCCCCTCCTTCCGAAGAGACCTCCCACTATTTCAAGGTGTGTTATGAGAAGGTCAATCAGTTCACCATCCCTTGGAATGATGCCTTTTGGAAAGGCAGTTCCTTCATTCCCTGGCCAGACTGGGTACAGCAACATTTAGCAGAAGGAGAGGCGACGGATGTCTACTCAAGAAGATAGCAAGTGGCTTTTTCAATCCTAATGCCCACCCCACTAGATATTTCTTGAATCACCTATGGATGATAGTTGTCCAAACTGGTTGTCGCCTTCAGCGGGACCGACTTTTTTGTCGGCAAAAAAGTCGGCAAAAAAGTCGGCAAAAAACCGCCGAAGCCCCATGCAACGCCTCATGCCGCCCCAACACCTCGGGCTTCGTGGCCAACCCGCCGTTGTGGTGAAGCTGCGCCTGGGAAGGAGGATTCGAACTTTTGCCCAGTGGTATGTCTGAAGAGGGTGTAGCAATCTTTTGTAGCAAGGTTAACATGGCCAGGAGATGACTTCTGGCCATCTCTTTTCTATCTTTACCAGAGATGAGCCCTGCCTACCACATCTACCAACAGTCCATGCTGGCCATTTATCCGGAATTGAGCTCGGAAGAATGGCACTATCTGCAGGAGCATACCTGCTTGGAAAGCAGAAAGCGGAAAACCCATGTTCTTCAGGCAGGAGAAGTACAGAAGAGCATTCCTTTCGTGGTCTCCGGTCTCATTCGCGGCTATTACCACAACGAAAAAGGAGAAGACATCACCATCTCTTTTGCCAAAGAACACGGCTATGTCACCCATTATGCGGCTTTTCTTGCCCAAACTCCCAGCCAATATTCTTTTCAATGCCTGGAAGACTCCGAGATCATTCAACTGCCTTATGAGGCGATGCAAGCCGGCTATCGGCAATTTCAGGGATTGGAGCGCTTTGGACGCTTGATCGCAGAGCAGATTCTGTCTTTTCAACAACAACGCATCACTGCCTTCCAATTCCTGAGTGCAGAGGAACGCTACCTGCAGTTTCTGGCAGATTTTCCAGATCTGTTTCACCGGGTTTCCCTTTCTCATTTGGCTTCCTATCTGGGCATTCAGCGCCCCTCTCTAAGCAGAATCCGCAAGCAACTGGCGGAAAAAGGAACTTTGTAACATTTGTGTCAGGTAGGGATGCTCGTTTGCAGCGACCTTTGAGCTACTTCAACTAATCAACAGGTATGAAAGTAGCCATCTTGGGCGCGACTGGATTTTCCGGACAAGCCGTTTTATCCAGGCTATTGGCGGAAGGACATGAAGTCTCCGCCTTGGTTCGGAACCCTCAAAAACTCTCCATTCAGCATCGAAATCTCAGCCTGATCGTCGGTGATGTCTTGGACCCAGGGCACATGAAGGCCCTGTTACAAGGACAAGAAGCCGTCATCAATTGTCTGGGCATTGGTGGCAAAGGAAGCGGAAAAGCCACCTCCCTCCTTTCTGAAGCCACGCGGGTGTTGATTCAAGCCATGAAGGAAACGGGCACCGAACGGCTGATCGCCATGAGCAATGTGGGAGCAGGGGACAGTCGGACCTTTCACCCCTGGATATTTCGAGCAGTCATCTTGCCAGTTTTTATGCGCTGGCTCAAGCTCATCATCGACGATAAGAATGTCATGGAACCCCTCATTCAAGAAAGTGGTTTGGCTTGGACCATTGTCCGCTGCCCCAACATTACCGATCGTCCAGCCAAAGGCTCTTTCTACCCTACCCTGGATGGCAAAGGCTTGAAGCTATCCATCACCAGAGATGATCTCGCCCAATTCATGGTGCACCAACTCTCCGATCATTCCTTCCTCCACCATTCCCCTTCCATCAGCAATTGATATGAAACGCAGCATTCCCCTTTTATTCCTGCTCATGTTTTCCAGCCTGTATTCCCCCGCCCAGATGACCCAGCAGCACATTTCCACCCAACTCGACTCCATTGCCGTGCACCAACGAGTAATTCCCAACACGGTCCCTGTCCTCTTTCTCCACGGGGTGTATTTCGACCATCAATTGTGGCAACAGCAGATGGATCAGATCCAGCATCGGACGGTGATTGCGCTAGATATGCCGCTTCATGGAAATAGCGGCAAACAAATCCCGACCAACTGGACCCTAGAAGATTGTGCGGCCATGCTGTTGGAGGTTCTGGACAGTCTGGAGGTGCCTCAGGTGATTGCGATTGGGCATTCCTGGGGCAGCATGACGATTCTCCGCGCCGCCCATCAACAGCCAGAACGTTTCCTGTCGGTGGGCCTGGGAAATATGCCCTTCGAAGCCACAACCACTGGTGCCAAATGGCAATTTCGCTTTCAGCATCTCATGCTGCCCTTTCGGCAGTTTTATGCCAAACAAGCCGCCAAATCTCTCTTCGGAAAGGCCTCTTTGCTCTCTCAACCAACGCTTGCCGATCAGTTGAAACGCCCCATGTCCTTGTTGACCAATGGGGAAATCAAAGCAATAGATCGAACCGTCATTTTGCAAGCGACCGACAGCCGGAACTTGATAGAGGAACTCCCCATTCCGGCCATCGGCCTCAAAGGAGAAGCAGATTATGTGCCGATCTCGGAGGCCATTCCCTACCGGATCATTCCCGGTGGGCATATCAGCCCCTTGGAAGAGCCAGAGGCGGTGTCGCGCTGGATTCAAGAGGTGATTCACCTGGCAGAGTCCCCACTCACTCGCTAGCTGCTAGCCGCGCCAACCAATCTGCCCGCTCAATGGCCAATTCGTTTTCCTCCACCCACTCTCCTCGCTTTTGGAAGCCTTGCGGTAGGTGTCGGACAAACTGAAAGCCATTTTTGTGAAGGACGCGCTCACTGGCTTTGTTCCAAACGGCATGACAAGCTTCAATTCGAGTGGCTGCCAACTGTTCAAAGCCAAACCGAAGGACTTCCGCCACGCATTCCGACATCACTCCCTGCCCCTGAGCCTCCGGGTGGGTCCAAAAGCCGATATCCCAAACGCCTGGGCCTTCCATTTTGCGGATAGAGATACGCCCTAACAGCACGTCTTCGCCTGTTGGAACGATGCTGAAATCATACTTCCGGCCTGCTTCCCAGGCAGCATGGCTGCGTCGTAAGGGGGCTTCCAATTCCGCCATGCTCTCAGGTGGCTCCCACAACATCCCGTCATTGAAACCAGGATGGCGGGTAGCCGAAAAGATGCGGGGGAAGTCCGATTCCGACGGAATTCTCAGATGGAACCTTGGGGTGGATAAGATCAGTGAAAAGGGAAAGACTGAAGGCATGAGATGAAAATTAGCAAAAAATTAGAACCAACGCCTTTTGAGGAAGGTAGGGGGGGTACGTCAGATGTCACCAGAAAAAGCATATATCAGTAGATGGCAGTCGCGATGCGCCTGCTTCTTTCTGTAAGGCATCTGTTTCTACCAAGCTTCGAATCGCTCTGCACTTCGTTTTGTGAGAGATAGTGTCGGCATACTTCGACTGTCGCTCAGCACATCTTTCCTTGTCCATAGACAATCGCAGCCCGGAGGGATGGCATTTCGGTAGCAAATCGAAGAGAGAAGTTTGG
>JBCCCJ010000698.1:0-4130 GCA_039033615.1 Bacteroidota bacterium | reverse complement strand
CCCTTTTCACCGAAAAGCGGGTCGTTTTCCCTTGGGAGGGAAAACGGGGCGGCGCGGAAAGGGTTCAGCCACAACCGAGCCATCGGCCATATCATCTCGCCCCCCTCGCCAAGCCTGCCGCGCCGGACCGAGGGGGGCAGTTTTCAGAGAAAACGGGGGGACTGTACCCCCCGCAATCTGCGATTGCTGCCCCCCTTGAGCCGCCCACCAGCCAGCGCAAGGGGACAAAAAGCATCTTGGCGGAGCCAGAAATCCTCCAATCTTCGATTGTCAAGCCCCCTTTTCACCGAAAAGCGGGTCGTTTTCCCTTGGGAGGGAAAACGGGGCGGCGCGGAAAGGGTTCTTCTGAATCTTGCCATCGGCAACTTCCGCAGTCTCGTCTCTCTTCTGCCATCGGCCCTTCCTACTTCCCTTCCGCCTTTTTTACCAAAGAAATGATGCGAGTAAACTGGCGTTCGCTGATGACGTCGGATTCCAGAATTTTGGCGATTTCTTTGGATACCTCTCCCGGCATGGGTTCTTGGCGGACCATGAAGTTGCGAATCACATTATCGATGTCTTCGAGGCGCTGCTTGAGAATGAGAAATTGGTTTTCATCCACATACCCTTTGGACAAACTTTCATTGATCTTCTCTTGCATCAGCACAATTTTGTTGTCGATGCGAGTCTGGTCAGCGATGTACTCTCGGAGCAAGAGGTTGGATTCGTGCAGCATACTCCGGAAGCGTTTTTTCTTTCGTCCGGAGAAAAAGCTACCTACGGCACTCGAAATGAAGGCCACAATCAGACCGATGACGCCCCAGATATTGTCCAATTTGCTCCAAAAGCCCGTTTCCTGCTCGTTTTGTTCTTGAATGTTGATTGCCAGGGCTCTGGCTTCAGGATTGCCCCGATAGGTAATCCGCATGGGGGCCAAGTAGGTAAATTCAGGTTGACTATCAAAAGTTACGCTATGTGCAGTGAGGCTTTGGATGTCATTTTCGCCGAGGGTCAGTTCTTTGTCTTCCCCTAATTCCAACACGAAATCGTACCTGTCGGTATGGATCCCATCATCTTCTCCATAATTGATGAACCAGCGATCTCCAGAGTACAGCAAGGTGGTATGAATGGGCAAATGCATCAGCACCTGAATGGCAATCTGCTCTGGCAATCGGTATTGCAAGGCTTTCAGCGCCACATCTCCCTCTGAAATTTGATTGCCATGCACATACAAGACATAATGGAAGATCTCCCCAATCATGGAAATCCGCATTTCCAGGGGAATGTCTGCCGATTGCTCCCCGACCATTTCCACCGAGGCGAAGCGTTCGGTGCGCTGAAGGGCATTCAACATGCTTTCTTTCAGTAGGGGAATCACGTCTCCTTTCGCTTCGAGCGCCTCCTGTGCGGCTTCCCGCAGCTTGATTTCGAGACTGAGGCTCGGTTTGATCCGCGCCATCCCCAAATACCGCCGCAGAGAATTGTAGTCGGCATCACTGGCCGCTGCAAAGTTCTCTACTCCCAGCGGGTTGTCAAATGCTGTCTTCAAATTGGGCACTCGGTACGCATTCAGCATGCTCTCCAGGAGTTGCGCTTGTTGTTCCTCCGGGACTTTGGAAGAAAAAACGTAGGCAGGATGCGGCACTTCATACATCTTCAGGATCTGGAGTTGTTCTTGGTCTTCTTGCGAAAATTCCTCCAGACCTTGTACATCAATGGCGATGCCACTGGTTTTGCCAGAGAGGAGAGAAGTGAGGGCTTTTACGTGGCTCCCAGAAAAGGTATAGGTTGAAAACAAGGTGTCAATGTCCATCCCGTATTCCATGAAGATGCTGCGGGGATAGGTGAATCCGGAGGTCGAGGTTTGTTTGACGAAGGTGAAGGGTTTGCCGTTGAAATCGGCCAGGGTCTTGATGTTGGCATCTTTCCGAGTGAGGATGGCCCCTTCATATTTGGTGGCTCCAGCTACGACATGGGTAGCGGAGACGGAGAGGTCCGGGAATTGTTCTTTGGCGGTGAGATAAGCAAAAGGCTTGAAAATGCCGAGGTCAAATTCTCCTTCATGGAGCCGATAGGCCAGGCTTTGGTCTTCGATGATGGTCAGTTCGAGCGTTTTTCCCTGGGATTGAGCAATATGAGTCAGCAGCGGACGAAACGTTGCTTCTACGGCTTCGGTGGTCTTGTATCGCAGAATCCCTACCTTCAATGACTGGGCAGACAGAGAAGATAAGGGCGCGGAGATCGTCAAAAGAACGGCCACTACAAATTGAAAATAACCAGAAGTATTCATGAGTCAGACAATGCGGGTCAAAAGTGAGGGTAAATTACGAACTTGGCCGCAGACGAAAAACCTATCCAACGAATGAAACAGATTGACCTGAGTACTTGGAATCGCCGCAAGCATTTTGCCTACTTCAATTCCCTGGATTACCCCCCCTATAACCTGACTGCCAATGTGGATATCACGGCCTTGCATGGCTTTGCCAAGGCACAGGCATGGTCGTTGTTTCGCTGCACCATGTATATCACTTGCCGGGCCGCCAACGAGATTGAGGCCTTTCGCCAGCGCGTGCGAGAGGGACAGGTTGTCCAGCACGAGGCGGTGCATCCTTCTTACACTTCCATGACCAAGGCGCAGGTATTCAGCTTCACCGAGGCGGATTATCATCCTGATCCCCAAGTGTTTTTTGCCAATTGCGATGCCGGAGAGGCCGCTGTCGCTGAGGAAGCCATGATCGCCGACGACCAACATCGGGATGACTACCTCTTTCTTACTAGCATTCCCTGGGTACATTTCACCAGTTTTGTCCATCCCGTTCATATCTCTGGCGTAGATTCTGTGCCGCGGATTTCTTGGGGAAAGTACCTCTGGATCCAGGACCGTCTGCAACTCCCGCTCAGTATGCAAGCCCACCATGCTTTGGTAGATGGCTGGCACATGGGACAATTTTTTCAGAAAGTAGAAGAAATGGCAGCGAAACCAGGGGATTATTTGGCAGGCTGATCGAACACCTTCCAGCGATACCTGATGCCGATCCAGGCGATATAGGTCTGCACATACTGGCCCACTTGACGCTTGGCCGTAAATTGATGACTGTAGGTAGCCGTCAGTGCCAGCCCTTCTGGCCCTTTCCAACCGATGCCGAGTAGACCCCGATTTTGACTGAAGAAGCGATGGAGGATCCCGGATCCTGTTTGTAGGAGCAGTTCATCTCCCAGTTGAACCAACCACCTCCTCCTCTCTTGGCTCCCCAACGGAATCTTGAGTAGCAAGCGATAGCGGTGTCGATACACAAGGGATTGGGGGTGCTGCCAGCCCCCCGCTTCAGGCGTAAGGAAATAGCGCTGTTCGGTTCGGAAGCGATGACTCAGTCGCCACTTTCGCCAGGATTGATGCCAGCTGACCTCTTGATGACTGCGCCATTCCAGCCGATATAGCTCGCCATCCCCCATGAATCCTAGCTGCGCCATGCCCGTACTCAGCCGAATGCCCTGGGGAAATTGATAGCCCCCTGCTACGCGAATCAGGTATTGACTTGGTTCGGCAAAGGCAGAGCGAAACCGATATCCACCATCGGCTAACATCACCCAACCTTGGTTCAGATCGGCCCTCAAATAAGCTTGAAACCACTGCTGATTGCCATATTGGACCCTTCTGGATTGGGCGGAAAGAGAAGCAGGAGAAAGACCTGCTAGCAAGCAGGCACCAAGTACGCATAACCAGGTTTTCATCGCCTGCAAACATAGTCAGTTTTCCCACGCAGAACCTCAATCCTGCATGAATTCCCTGCTTTGCTGGATGAAAGGTAGGGTTGGAAGCCCAATCCTTGAGGGGGACGTTACAGCAATCCAAAAGCTAGGCCAACGAATTCTTTAACGATCGGTCCGTTTGACCTCGTATTTCTTGGTCGCGTACAAAAAGCCGTATGCTTCCGAGGGATTCTTGGCCTGATGCTTGTGGTGGATTTTGTGAGCGCGAATCAAACGGTTGACATATTTGGAGGTGAATTTGTACTTCATCTTGATTCGGCGATGAATGATGACATCGTGAAAAATAAAATAAATCACCCCATAAACATCGATCCCAATCCCTACGCCCAACCAGAGGCTTTGGTGGTTGAGGCCATACATGATGAAGCCTGCTGAAAATT
>JBCCCJ010000697.1:0-4136 GCA_039033615.1 Bacteroidota bacterium | reverse complement strand
GGAATTTTTTGCTATTTGTAGCACCTCAAAAGTAGATGCTGGTATTTAGATAATCAGATCGAATCCAAGAGAAAGCTTACCCCTTTTTTTCGATCGCGTAAATATAAACGTTTTTGAGAAAAAACGGCTTTTGCGGATAAACTTTCCCTAACAACGGGATTCATTTATGGATAGCTGCTTGATCAAGGAGAAAATTACCTGACAATTACCATCTTCCTCGTATCTGCAACTGATTGTCCTGTCTCCATGTTTCGTAAGTGAACCTGATAAATGTAGGTTCCATTGCTGACTGGCATACCATCGTCGGCCATACCGTCCCATTCCATCTCCGTGAAGTTGTTGCCGTCGGCAAAAAAGTCAGCCGTCAACGTCTTGAGAACCTGTCCTGCCAGATTAGAAATGATCACTTCTACCTGGAGTTCTGCCCCGCTTTGGTTGTGCCCAATCAAAAAGCGAGTCTGGTCTCCAAATGGATTGGGGGCATTGACGATCCGATCCAATGCTATGGTAGCACTGCTGGAAACGATGAACTTCGTGGTAGCTTCTGAAGAATTGTTTGCAATGTCCCACACCCGAATTCGCAATTCGTGTTCTCCTTCTGGCAAGTCCCGCAATTGGTAGCGAACGGTACCTTCCTGAAAACTGTTGACCTTGGCGGTGTAGAAATCATTAAGGATGAATACCTGAGAAAAATCCTCGTCCAAGACCGCGGTGATCTCATGTCCGATGCCTGCTCCTACGGTGTTGATGCCATTGTCATCCCGAACTTCCGCATACAAATAGGGGTTGGGGCTAGTCATGGAGCCGGAAATCCAAGTATTGTCATTGATGAACAATTCCACCTCTGGACCAGTCTCATCCACAATCGCATTTTCATCGGTTCCGCCAACGTGTAGGTTGGTGTAGCATCCTGCACCATCTATTTCTTGATTCGCGAAGTAGAGGCTGATTTTCCCTTTTCCATCTTCGTAGGAGATGTCAATCGGCACCACAAACTCAAACTCGAAGGTTCCTTCTTCTACTGTGGTTTTTCCATTGAAGATTCGATTCTTCTGCCAGAGGAAAGAATAGTTGGACAGGCGGGTGGTGAATCGACTGGGTTTGTCAAATACCGTAACGTCCATGTCCCCTCCAAAATCAGAATAGACATTCCCCAGGTCATCCTCGATCTGACCAGAAACTTTGATCAGAGAAAGGGATTGAAGGCTGTCGGTAACGTTGTCCTGAACCAAGTCATCATTGATATGGGTGATGCGGGCTTTCAGACTGGGATAGTTCAAAATCAGTCCGGGATCTCCCAAGAGGGTGAAATTCCGTGAGTTGATGTTGGCGAGGTTGCTGGTGGGGAAAGTCGCATTTTTGGTGCGCATCATGATTTCTCCCATGGTGGGCATCCGTCCTTTCAGGCTGTCAAAGGTGAAAACGTAGCGATAGAAATTTCGGTTCAATGTTTCGTTGGGAGAAGAATACACCAGGCGTACCGTAGTAAAAAGAGAAATCGCCCCAGCGATCGGTTCAATGGTCATCAACTCCGCCCCAGAAGTCAAATCTGGATCATCATAGCGACCAAATTCACAAGTAGCGGTAACCACCGTCGGATAGCGGTTGCTATTCTTCATTTTGTCAATGTCTGAATTCCGGAGAATGTTGGCATTGGACCAGGCTTGCTCGCCGCCGTGGCCGGTATAGTTGATGATCAAACTTCCTTCGTCAAATGCGGACAACAACGCATCCCGTCCGTCTGGGAAGCTTTCCTGACCCGCAGACACTTCCATTTTGTAGTTGTCCATGAAGATCTTCTCCACGTTGTAGCAAGGATTGGCGTCCTCAATTTGACTGGTGTAGCCATTGGCTTGTCGGACGTGGATGTTCCCCTCCCCCTCTTTATGATCTGCGACCAGGACGATTTCATTTCGCCAACTGCCAAGATTGACCCCATCTGGGTTGGTGGCATAGCCAATGATTTTGTCTACCATGGTGTTTGCTTCCTCCAGGGTATTCACTGGAAGGCGGCCTACCGGAATGTCGATGGTATTGACTTGATAGGTATTGTCCCCAGCAATCTGACTGGCTTCCCCCCAAAACCCTTCGTTTTCTTCCATCATCCCAAAGAAATCATCACTGACATAAGAGTCGGTAGGATCCCAGGAATCCCGACTTTGGTAGGTGGGGACAAAGTTGGAATTATTGGTAAGGTTCTGACTGATGTTTTTGTAAATGTAGGTTCCATCTCCGAACAGAGAAATAAAACCAGGGGCATTCTCCGCAGACCGTAGATACATCATCCGAATGAAGTCCCGAATGGCCACTACATCCTGCTTACCACTAGAAAATTCATGGAAGATATTTTCTGGATAAACGATAGCAGTACTTCTTTGATAGTGGGTTTGGTGAAAGGCCGCGAGTCGATCAGCAGCTTCCCGAAAATCGGGGTGGGTGATGATCAGATAATCTACTGGATCCATCCCATGTAGATTTTGGTTATTGATTTTGCGGCCAAATAGAGGCGTGCGATTCGCTTCGGAAAATGCGAACAAAAAAGCTGGCGCTTCCATATTCATCTTGAAGGAATACGTGCTACCTGAAGATTCTCCGGCCCGACGCTTCACTTCAGTGGGATCAGTGATGTCCCAAACCTGACCATTGGAAGGGAAATTGGCAAACTCGACTTCCCCGAACTGCCCTACCCCTACTTGATCAGATAAATGAAACCAGCGGGCGGTTTTGCCCTGCATATCGAGGCGCTGATCATAGGAAACCTCCATCCAGTCTAGCCAGCCATGGGTACGCGTAGAGCCCGAGCGGTTGTACACCAAGGTTACCCGCAGGCTATCGTCTGCATCTGCCAAGCTTGGCGAGACATCGTAGGTGGCAGTTTGGCTGAAATAATACCGGGCTTCCTTCCTTGTGAGGTTGGTCGCATTCAAGGCCAAGGTGCCAATGTCTTGGTTGCCGACCCTGACAGTGAAATATGTCTGCACGTCTCCTCTGGCAGCTACCCGTAATTTCAGACGAATGTTGCCGTTAGGATCTGCTTCAGTTACGCCAAAGGTGAAGGTCCGCTCGGTGGTTAGTTCAAATCGTTCGCCCAACCAGTTGCGACCAGATTTCAACGGGTTTTCTTTGTCGGTTTCGTGGAAGGAAGCGAATTGACTCTTATCAATGACAACATTGGCATCTACTTCAGAAGCGACTGTCTCTATCCTTTTCCCAGCAGCCGACCCAATGTTCAGGTAGTAAAAATTGGTATCCGAATAATGGTGGTACAGATGTCGGAGTTCTTGACTGGAGAAATTCCACTGCCAGACGTGAGGGCCTTCGGCGTAGAAGCGGACTTCATCACCGGAGTCAAACGAACCGTCTTCTTCGCCCACTACCTGGATGGCATTCTCTACCAAGTCATCGTGTCGGGGAGCGCTATTGAGCTGAGGAACCATAGCCCCTCCGTTCCCAAAGATGCGAATGTTGCGTGGATCTATGCTGGAAGAATTGATGCCCAGTTGGTCCAAAAAGCTTCGATCCAGGCTGTACATGCCTGATTCGCTAATTGCGATTTGGTACCAATCTCCGTCTTTGAGTACAGATTGATCAGAAAAAGATTGAGCAAATATGGGCAGGCAGACCATCATGTAGCCCAGCCAAAGTAGGATTCGGTTGATCATGGTGCAGGATTTATTCAAGAAGTAAACAAAGAAAGCAAAAAAATGATTCGCTCCTCATGCAAAAATATGGTACTCCTACGCTAATTACAGACGTAATTTCCTCCCAAAGTGTCTACTAGGCAACACTTGGCAGGAGGAATTGTGCACGTTTGTTACAGGAAAAATGGCTAATTCTTGATTTGCGATGTCTTCTTGGGCTTATCAGGAAAGCTGAAATAAAACGTTGCCCCTTCTCCCACCTGAGCATTTGCCCAGATGGTTCCGCCTTGCAACTCGATGGCCTTTTTCACGATGGACAATCCGATCCCGTGACCTTCTTGTTTGGTTGCTTCAGGTAGGCGAGAAAATACTGTGAATACTTTTTCGCCTTGTTTGGGGGAGAACCCAATGCCATTGTCTTTGACGAAAAATACGGTTCGGTTTGCTTTTGTTTCCCGGTAGGCACCGAACTCTAATTGAAGGGCCTGATCAGGT
>JBCCCJ010000696.1:0-4142 GCA_039033615.1 Bacteroidota bacterium | reverse complement strand
CAGATCAAGGAAGAAAAACCGAGCTTGGCGGGCCAAGAGAGGCTTTTTTTGACGAAGAGATGGGAAGAAAGAACAAGTGAAAAGGTCCAAGTTATTTTTTCAGTATCACTAAGTAGCCCACACATTGTTGCGGGGATTGCCACTCAAAAAGGCCTGAAGATTGCCGGCAGCGATATCAATCAGGCGTTGGCGGGCTTCTTGGCTGCCCCAGGCATTGTGGGGGGTGATGAGGCAATTGGGGGCAGAAAGCAGGGGATTATTGGTGCGGGGAGGTTCGGTGGACAATACATCCAAGCCTGCTCCAGCCAACTGGCCGGAGTGGAGGGCTTGGGCCAATGCTGATTCGTCAATCAAGCCTCCTCTGGCAGTATTCAGCAAATAGGCTCCCTTCTTCATCCAACTGAGTCTCGGTTGATTGACAAAGCGAGCATTCTCAGCGGTCAGGGGGCAATGGAGACTCAGCACATCGCTGCGTCGAAACACCACCTCTAGCGGAGCCATGCTGACGTCGGGTATCTGGCGAGGGCTGCGGTTGTACGCAATGACTTCCATGCCCATAGCCATCCCAATGTTTGCTACCTGCTGGCCGATGGCCCCTAGCCCAATGATCCCAAGCGTCTTGCCTGCCAATTCTACCATGGGGGCTTTCCGATAGGTCCAATCTGGAGCTTGGACCCATTCTCCCCGGTGGACGGACTGGTCATGGATGGCAGTTTGATTGCAAAGGCCCAGCAAGAGGGCAAAAGTGTGCTGTGCCACGGAATTTGTCCCGTAGCCTGCGGCATTACAGACCGGAATGTTTCGGGCTTTGGCTGCCTCGACATCCACCACGTTGTAGCCTGTCGCCAACAAACCAAGGTAGCGAAGCTTCGGTAGTTGCTGGATCAAATCAGCTCCAATGGGGGTTTTGTTGGTGATGAGGGCTTCGGCTTCTACACTTCTCGCCATGATGGCATCGTGCGGCGTCCGTGGATACACGGTCAACTGACCCAGCCGTTCAAAAGCTGCCCAGTTCAAATCGCCGTCATTGGCTGCATATCCGTCGAGGATGACGATGTTCATGGGGAAATCAACTGAGCCCTCGGAGATTCTCTACAACCTCCGAGGGCTATGAAAATAACGAAAAACGCTTACCCCTCCGAAAACTTATTGGGGTTCTTGATCGCTTCTTCGCCTTCTAAGCCAGACAGGACTTCCACGTTGATGCCATCAGAAATCCCAAGCTCCACTTTTCGTTTCTCAAATTTCTGAGCGTTGGTTTCGACTTCTACAAAGACTTCTTCCCCCTCAAAAATCAGCAAACTCTCAGGAATGGCCAGGACACTGTCTCGGGTTTGCAGGACGATATCGGCATTGGCACTGTAGCCAGCACGTAGGAATTGATCCTCCCGTAGATTGACAGCTGCTCGGATTTTGAAGCGAATGGCTCCATTTTCCGTGATGCCTTTGGGGGAAATGTGTTCCAGGGTGGCTTCGAAGCTTTCGTTTTCCAAGGCACCGATGGTGAGCAACAATTTCATGCCCGGACGGATTTTCCCGACTTCTGATTCGTCAACCATGCCTTCGAAGATCATTTCGTCCATGTTGGCGACGGTGGCAATGGTAGTTCCATCGTTGAAAGTGTTGGCTTCGATCACGGAGTTGCCTTCTTCGATGGGGACATCTAGGATCATGCCGCTGATGATGGCGCGTACGTTGGTGTTGGCCGTTTTGCCAGAGCGTTGCGTAGAGCCCTTGCGGATCAAATCCAGGTTGTCCTTGGCGGCCTGCAGCTCTTCCTTAGAATTGTCAAACGCCAATTGAAATTGCTGGAAGCTAGCCGCCGCGATCACGCCGTCATCGAACAATTTCTTATTGCGATCCATGTCCTGCTGGGCATTGCCAAGGGCGATTTTGGCGCGATTGAGGCGATTTTCTGCGTTGTTGAGGGACACCATGTCAGGGATGATTTCGATTCTGGCGATCAAATCACCGCGCTTGACGACGTCTCCGGCTTCGATGTAGAGATTGCGGATCAACCCAGATACCTGGGGCTTGATTTCAATTTCTTTGCGGGGAATCACCGATCCGGTCGCGACGGTTTTGTTGACGATGTCGGTGTGGAAGGGTTGCTCCGTTTCAAAGACAATGGGGCTTTTCTGTTCTTTGCTGTAGAGGTAATACCCGGTCCAGGCAATGAGTCCTGCTACGCTGAGGAGAATGATGAGGATGATAGATCGTTTCATGTATGGAAAGGTGCGTTCAAGTGAGACAAAGGAATCAATCAGCTCGCAGGGCTTCTACCGGACGAATCCGGACGGCTCGCGAAGCAGGAATGAGGCCTGCCAATAGGCCGGCAAATATGAGGACAGCTAAGGAAATGATGACGAGGGAAACATCGACAAAGGGCGCTTGGAACATGCCCAAGTCTAGTTCAAAAGTTCGCATGAGGAAACCAGCTCCTTCGATGAGTCCCATCCCGATCATCAGGCCAGCATAGCCCGCCATGAAGGTCAGAAAGACCGATTCCAACATGATCTGGCTGATGATCTTCCAGGGCTTGGCTCCGAGGGCCCGCCGAATGCCAATTTCTTTGGTGCGTTCCTTGACGATGACGAGCATGATGTTGGTGATGCCCACGGCTCCGGCAAACAGGGTCAGCAAGGCTACCACCCAAGAGATGAAGTCGATCCCGCTGAAGACTTGCTGGATCTCTCCAAACTCTTCTTCCAAGTTGAAATGCCCAAAGGCGCGTTCATCTTCCGGAGCAATCAGGTGGCGAGATTTGAGGATGCGCAGCGCTTTGGCTTCCATTTGAGAAGCAGGCACTTCATCCTTAGAGGTCAGCGCAAACCAACTGAGGGTATTTCCATAGTTGAATGACCGCTGGAAGGTGCTAAACGGAATGAAAATCCGCTGGGTGTCTCGCTCGGCGTCGTTGCCGGATTTTTTGGTGCTGAACAGGCCCACCACCATGAAATTGATGCCGTTGATCTGGATGAATTCCCCGATGGGATTTTCTCTTTCTTCAAACATCAACTCGGCTACTCGCTCCCCAATCACGCAGATTTTGCGGTAATCGGTGATGTCTTTCATGTTGAGAAAGCGTCCTTCATCGACGAAAATGCCCTCAATGTGCTGGATTTGGGGGTAATCGCCCATGACCTGGAAAGCACCAGTTTTGTCTCCCCGGATGACGTTGTTGCCCCCTCGGAAGCCCCCCAATTGATTTCTGGGAGCGATGTGTTTGGCATCCGGCAACAGCTCTTTGAAAGCCTCATAGTCGGCATTTTTCATGCTAAAGAATCGACCCGCCTGTAACCCCCGATAGGGCACAGTGGTTCGCTGCGTCCAGATGAACACACTATTGGTCGCACTCCCCCGAAACTCCGCCATTGCACCCGTCTCCAAGCCATTGCCAGCACCCATCATGATGATCAGCATGAAGATGCCCCATGACACCCCAAGGGCCGTCAAAAAGGTCCGCAGCTTATTGCTCAGCAGCGTGTTGAATACTTCTTGCCATTGGTCGAGATCAAACATATAACAGGGGTCAGGGATCAGGGTTCAAGGTTCTTTTGTCGCGTGGAATGTATTCCGCAAATTGTTGGTCAAAAGGGAGGAGAGATTTCAGGGATCAACCTCATTCGATATGGCTGAATAAGTATTCTATGTCTGGCTCCCCCAGGAGATTTTCGTTGTCTTTGTATCGAGTCTTCTTGAGGATGCTGAACAGAATTCGGCAGATTTCATCAGTGGCTGTTAGCAATTCTTCGAATACCTCCTCTGAGATCAATTCGCTGTCATACAAAAGGTTCAACCAAAACTTGGTTTCCTGCCCTTCTTTGTAGGCAATTCCCATTTTGGCGGATAAGTCAGCCGTGGAGATCCCTGCTTGAGCCTCCGCGATATTGGCTCCAATAGAGAGGTTCCACTTTTCAATAATTGTCTGGCTAACTCATACTCCTTTTGCTTTTTGCTTAATCTTCGACAAACCTTCACAATCTCAAGCCCTAATGAATAGGACTTCTCCATAGCGGGGGTATGTTTCAGCTTTCTCATTTATTCAAAAAAATATTGCTTCATTCTTACGAAAAGTCGAAATTTCCCTGTTCCCTGTTCCCTGTTCCCTGTTCCCTGTTCCCTGTTCCCTGTTCCCTGTT
>JBCCCJ010000695.1:0-4153 GCA_039033615.1 Bacteroidota bacterium | reverse complement strand
GATCTGCTTGTTTTTATGGGCACCTTGCTTGTCTTTTGCGGTAATATTAGCGCTCAGTCCGCGGATGTTTTCAGGGACTGGCCTTTGGCCTTTGCCTCCTTTTTGGTGCAGCCAATCGTCTCACTAGAGACAAATATATAGGTAGAATTGATTCCTGATCATTAGATCAGGCGTGCCATAGCTACGCCAATATGAAAAACGTCCACATTTGTCCGTGCGAATTTCGGTCAGAATTTCCACAGGGAAATTTTTTTGGCCCTCTGATTCCCAAATTCTTACATTGTCCCCAGGGTTTCCAGCAGCAGGGGGTAAAACCCCCGATCAGTGGCTTTTGCGCGGGCCCACACATCAAAGCGAATCACTTCCGGGCTCACAGAAGACCAGGATTCTGGCGCTTCCAATTGTTGGAGGAGGTGCTCCATCTCAGGAGTCAGAGCTGAAAAATCAAAGGATTGGCGCTCCAGATGGGTGAGGAATTTGTACATCAAATCCTGGCGGGCTTCTCCTTTGTAGCGGGTCAGGTGCTTGCGAAGCGTTTCGATGCGGGACATGGTCGTATCCAAGTGGTCCCGGTCGATCAGCAGTTGAATTTCGTGAATGCGAAGGGCGGAGTTCCAGCCTGATTTGTCTGAAAACAGGTTTTTGACATCTCCCAACGCAAAAATAGCGCCCTTGAAATCGCCCTGAATGTAGAGCATGGAAGAGCGGAGATAATGAAGAATGTCCAGGGAAGTCCCTCCCTTACCTCGCTCGATGAACCATTGGGCAGATTCCCAGGCGACTTCTGCCAGGGCCATTTCTCCGCAGTACATGCAGGCAAATATGCGATAGAGCAAGGCGGAGAGGTAGTTGTTCTTCTTTTTCTGCAACAAATCCAAGGCCTTGCCAGAAGCGCGCATCGCCGCCTGATAATTTCCCCCTAGCATTTCGATGCCCGCCAGTCTCAGGTAGGGAGTCCCCAAGCGATTTTTGGCCTGAAGGCTGGGCGTACTCTCCACCAATTCGATCAATTCCAGCAGCGCGGCTTTCCCGGCTTCATAGCCATCATTGCCTTCATTCAACTGGACTTTGAGGGCGAGATAGTAATAATGCGCCCGGACGCTGTACGCTTCATCCAGTCGGTTTTCCAGCTCTTTCAGCCGTTCTTCGAAGAATGCGATGCTCTCATCTTTCAGGACCGATTGATTCGCGGATTTCACCCGAAACAAGTCAAACACCTCAATCCCCATCAAATCCGTGGCAAATTGTGCTTGGCTCTCCTGGATGGCAGGGGTGAGATCGTTGACCACTTCACTTTCCGAGCGGGACAAATTCCGCAGTTGGACCAGGGCCAGAAGGCTGAATTCCGGCAAGTCTGCGGCATCCGCTTCCTTGAGGCAACTTTTGAGCAGTTCCCCCGCGAGTTTGCCCATGCCCCTGCGCCGCAGCAACCAGGCCGCCGTCATGTCTTTGTACAATTGAATGGAAGCAAAAGCCGCCGGATCGGCCTTGATGGTAGGATTGTTCTGTAGATTGATGCTCAGGCTGAGGGTTTCCAGCATTTTGTCCAGCAATCGGGACTTGAGCATGAGAAAGGCCTTGGACTTGGCATTGCCGTAGAGCTTCTCGGCGGCTTCGGCCTGCGTCACCTTAGGATGCTTCTCCAGCAGTTCAATCAGGGCGAGCGATTTGTTTTCGCCTTTGGTGTGAAAGGCAATCAGGTAATTTTTGAGGTACCGAACCTCTGATTTGGAAAAAGATTGATAGATGTCCCGAATGCGGTCCAAAGCAAAAAAGGCTAGTCTGTGAGCGAAATATTCTGGTTGCTGCAAAATACTGCATCTTTTTTCGGCCTACAAATTCCGCTTTTGATTTACCAAAGGAGGCAACCTCTCCGAGCAGAAGCACCTCAGCCATTCCTGCGAAAAGCAAGCGAATACCCTCATGATCAATTAATTACCTCAATTCCTTATTTTTTCTATTAGCTCTCCAAGCACTCAGATGAAAATTGAGAAGTAAGATTTAGCCGTTTTTGTGAGTTACTTTTTGATTTTTTTTTCCATAGGGAAGGCGTTTCCAGGAGATATGTTTGTAATGTGTTAGGGAAAAGCACGTTTAGCTTCTGTCAACAAGGCAGTTTTTGGAGAACCTGATGATATCGCTTCATCAGGTTTTTTTCTTTTTGCGCCCTACCTTTGTAAGTCAACCATCCACCTCATGCAACAATTTCTACAAGTCCAAGACGCCCGCGCCAAACGCACCTATATCCCTGCTACTTTCGAAATCGAAGATTGGGAAAGTTTGGAGGTATTTTACGCCCATTTGTTGAAGAAGCAGCCCAAAGATCAGGCGGAATTGATTCAGTTTCTGCTGGAGCGCAACGAAGTGGAAGCCATGGTAGCGGAGGAGCAAGCCTGGCGCTTCATTCGCATGAGTTGCGACACCCAAGACGAGCAAAAGCGGGAAGCCTATCAGTTTTTCCTGAAAGAAATCGCCCCCCAAGTCAGCCGCTATGACCATAAATTGAACCAACAGGTGGCCAGCCACCCAGATTTTGAGCAGTTGCCAGCGACTCCCTACTTGACCTTGGTGCGCCAAATCAAGCGGGAGATCGACTTATTTCGGGAGGAAAATGTGGACCTGCGCTCCAAAGCGCAAACCGTCGCCCAACAACACGGCGCCACCAATGGAGCCATGACCATCGAGCACGAAGGCGAAACCCTCACCCTCCAACAAGCCGGCAAGCTGATGGAAAGCCGCGACCGCAAGCTACGAGAAGAAGTGTGGCACAAAATGAGTAAACGCCGCACCGAAGACCGGGAGAAACTGCAGGGCGTCTTTGACGAATTGCTGGCGCTGCGCCACCAAATGGCCCAAAACGCTGGCTACGATTCCTATACTCGCTACAAATTCGATGCGTTGGGTCGCTTTGACTACCAACCAGAAGACGTGCAGGCCTTTCACGATTCGGTGGCGGAAGTAGTCGCTCCCATCTATCAGCAGATGGCCCGCCAGCGCAAAGCAGCCCTGGGTCTCGACGTCCTTCGCCCCTGGGACATGAGTGTGGACATTTTTGGGGAGTCTCCCCTGCGTCCTTTTGAGGCAGCGGACCAATTGCTGACCGCTTCCATCGACTGCCTGAGTCGCCTGCGTCCCGAATTGGGGCAGATGCTTCAAATCATGGACGAGCGAGGCTTCCTCGATTTGGATTCCCGCATCGGCAAAATGCCCGGCGGCTACAATTATCCGCTCATGGAGAGTGGCATCCCCTTCATTTTCATGAACGCCGCCGGCACCCAGACCGACGTCAATACCATGCTGCACGAAAGCGGGCACGCCATTCATTCCTTCCTGACCGGAGAAATTCCCCTCACCGCCCTGAAGCATACGCCCCACGAAGTCTCCGAATTGGCGTCGATGGCCATGGAACTGATGGCGCTGGATCACTACGATGCTTTTTACCCCGATCCGGAGGAATGCGTTCGCGCCAAGAAAGAGCAAATCAGTCGCTGCCTGATGATTTTGCCTTGGATTGCGACCGTCGATGCCTTTCAAGCCTGGCTGTACGATCATCCTACCCACACCGCTGCCGAGCGCAATGCTCAGTGGAAGCACCTATACCACCGCTTTCACGGCACCGAAGTGAGTTGGGACGGCTACGAAGACGTGTTGGAAAATCTCTGGCTGAAGCAAGGCCATATTTTCGACGTGCCGTTTTACTACATCGAGTACGCCATCGCGCAATTGGGGTCCATCGCCGTGTGGCGCAACTACAAAGCCGATCCACAACAAGGCCTAGACCAGTATCTGGCAGCGCTGCAATTGGGCTACACCCAGCCCATCCCAGAATTGTACGCCACGGCTGGCATCCGCTTCGATTTCTCCAAAGCCTATATCCAGGAATGCATGGATTTCTGCTTTGCGGAGTACCAGAAGTTGTAGGAAGAATTTCGGAGACCTAACAGCTTTTGGCCGACCCGCGAGCTGGAAAAAGCTGTTAGGTCTGAACCAGCCTGAGCCGGACGGAGTCCAACGCTATTTCTTGTCAGCGCCAAGGCTTCCTTTTTCATCGAAAAGCGGGTAGTCTTCCTTGCCACAAACACCAATCATGATTCAAAAAACAGCTCTGACAGCAACGCGTTCTGACCTCTGACTTCTGCCAGCGAAGAAGTTG
>JBCCCJ010000694.1:0-4155 GCA_039033615.1 Bacteroidota bacterium | reverse complement strand
CGTCGGACATGGGGCGGTCAAGGTATACCGGACCTCCGATTGGTCGCTCATGCAGACCTTGACTCCTGAATTTTGGACCATATTTACCAGTGGGGTCTTTTCTCCAGATGCCAAATATGTGATTGCAGTGGGGCAGGCGGGAAAGGCGCGGGGAAATGTTCACCTATGGGAGTGGGAGAGTGGCAAATTGGTGAAACAGTTCAATCATACCGGCAAGAAGGTCGAATCCATCTCCTGGCATCCCAATGGCCAATACATCGCTCATGCGGGGCACGATCCGTACATTTATGTCTATCGTCTGGCGGAAATCCTTGCCTATCCCAATGACAACATTCCTATCGCGCATCAAGTCTGGGCAGGGGACAATGCCGAATACATCGACTTCAATGCCGATGGCAGTTTTTTGGCGAGTGCCCATCAAAATGGATTGATTAAGCTGTGGGTATGGATGGGCGAGGACCCCATCCTCAACAAACGACGCCACTCAGAAGTCTCCAAGCAGCAAAGAGACGCTGGCCAGTGAGCTACTTTTTAGGAGAGAGGTCAGAAGTCAGATCGGTACCTTGTCAGAACGCTCCGTTGTCAGAAATCCTCCTAATGTACCAATACCCAAGTAAACCAGTTAACCAATCCACCAATTCCTTAACCCACTACTTCCCAAATTTCCCCAATTGCTCCTCCGTGCCTGGCAGCACCGGATTGGCGGCTTGTTCGATGGCGAGGCCTTCTTTGAGGGTAGTTTCGAAGCCTCGATCGTAGAGGTCCTTGATGGCGGCGATGGCTTCGAAGCTATTTTCCAGCATTTCGGCCATGAGTTGATCGACTTCTTGCGCCAAATCAGCATCTGGAAAAGCCCGATTCACCAGACCAATGCGCTCCGCTTCGGGACCTTTGACCCGCATGGCGCGGAAGGTAAGTTCCTTGGCTTTGATGAGTCCGACCCGACGCGCCAGATTTTGCGACATGCCCCAGCGTGGCATGACCGCCCATTTGGCGTGGGTATCCCCAAATTGCGTACTCTCGGCACAAAAACACAGGTCAAAAAACAGCATCAGTTCCAAGGCTCCGGTGAAGCAATAGCCATGCACCTGCGCGATGGTAACTTTGTTCATGCTGCGGAGCAATTCCGCGACCTGCAAGCCCGTGCTGAGGAAGTCATTTTCGCCACGAAAGCCTTCAGCGGTGGTTTCTTTTAGATCTACTCCGGCCGAAAACGCTCTGCCCGCACCGGAAACGTGTACGATCTTGATGGCTGTGTCCTGCGCGACTTGAGACAAGGCCTGATGCAATTCCAGGATCAGCTCCCCACTGATGGCATTGAGACGATCGGGACGATTCAAGACGATACGGGCGATGGGGCCTTCGATGGAGAGGAGGAGGGTATTCATGCGAGTAGGTTGAGTACTTGGATGTTTGGCTAGCAAGGAAATGGCAAATTGCTTCTGAAGATTGACACCTGCAAGCTGACTTTTCAGCCCCGGACGAATTGAAAGAGTACTCCCAACGCCCAGTTCCCATAGATGTTACATGGAAAACAGGGAACCATCCTATTTCAAGGTAAAATGAGTAGTTGTTGAGATCGTTCCTCTCCTGTTTCTACTTTGATTCGTAAGACATAATGCCCGCTGCTCAGGTGAGCTACGGGAAAAGAAATTTGTTGGGCTGAAGCGAACGATTCGCTTTGAATCCACCGCCCTTTGGAATCAAAAAGGTGAACTTCTGTTACAGGCACCACCGAGAGGAGGCTAACCTCTTCCCCTGAGACAGGATTAGGAAAAAGGGAAAAATTACTGGGAAAAATTTCCTGCTCAAATTGAGTAGAAAAAGTGACATTGTATATGGTGCAGGTATCTGTTTGCCAAGTCCGTCTGACAGACAATTCAAGGCGGAAAGGATCCAAAGTAGCCATGCCAACGAAAATGGTGTCTCGAAAAGAGTCCGGTTGTTGCAGGGGACCTGCAAACACACAGGCAGTGGCGGATATAAGCCCGGTATTGACCTCTTGCCAAACTGAAGTGCCGTGATAGAATCCCTGAGTCCCAGTATGCAATGTGAAGGCAAAGTACAAACTGTCTCCAACTACTGGTTGGGCGGGGATCAGTTGTAGATTGGTGGCCATCTGGGCAGGAAGAGAAAAGAGATGGCCTAGCAAAAGCAGAAAGAATCCAAACCGTTTCATGGGGATGCTAGGAAAATATCGATCCAATGATTGTTGAGATAAGATACTGATTGGGCCTGTAGAAAAAAAGGAGATAGCATCCCCCCTCCTTTCCCTCTCAAACGAAAAAGAATCCGAGACAGATAGACGTAGAACTAGACATTTCTTGAATCAGCTTGTTATTGGCCAAACATGACGTCGCCTGTCCCGCACCGCTCGGCGGTATCTTCGACAAGCGGGATTTCGCAAGCTCAATCGGCCTGCTTTTTTGAGCGCCCAAAAAGGCAGGAAAAAGGCGTCGAAGTCCCAGCCCAACCTTCTTTTCCTCCCCAACCTTCCCGATCCTCGGGACAGACTGGACGCAGTTTATTCCGAAGAAATCGGAACAGCCAACCCGCTTTTGTGGTGATTACTGCGCTTTGAAGCAATGATTTGGACTTTTGTCCAGTGGTGGTGTGGTGCCGTTGAAAGGCATCAGGCTCATGGCACGATATCCTGTACCACCGCCACGTTTCCCCCAAGCAGATCAAAACCAACTACGTACCCCAAAATCCTTTTTGGCCAATTTTTGGTTGACTTTATCTAGGTCAAATTTGGTAGCGTCCCAGGTTTTTTTCCCTAGCCAATTTGACATTCTCTTATATTGCTCGTGTTTGGGATTGGCCATGATTTCCTTCAATTCCTGATACCCCCATATCCCACCACAATCCTCTGGCGGACAAGCGTTCTTGCCTTTGATGCAATGGGGATAGGTTTTTCCGGCCTCTGGTTGCAAGATGGCTTCCAGCAACACGACATGCTCCCAACCATCCCCAAAATCATATTCATAGACCATCTTGTCCCCTTTCTTTTGAAGGAGTCTGGCGATTGTCATCTTGGAATAGTCAACCGTATCCATCCAACCATCTGGGTCCGGGGGAGAAAAATATTGCCTGCCTTTGACGAATTGATGCAGGTGGGAATTGGTCCAGCCCATGCTAGTCTGGATGATTTTATGGAGATAAGACAATAACTGATCAGATTTCACCAGAATCCGGCGCCAAATAGGCGGTTTCTTAATTCCTAGAAGGGTGACTTTCAACTGATAGATGCTGCTCATTGGATGAATGATGGTTGGTGGCTAGGATTTGGCTTACCTGCTCTCGTACTTGTGTTCAGGGTGAGCCAAGCTTTTAGAGGCAAATTCCTGAAAAAATAGCTTCTTTCCGTACTTTTTCCAAAATTTCCCTCTAATGAAACGCACACATCTCTTTGAATTTGAGGACTATCCCTGGTTCCCCAACTGGCTGCGGAAATGCATGACCCGCTACATCGTGGCCTTTCACCGGATCCTGAAATCCAAGCACGAGTTGGCCAAACTACTGGCCAAAGCCTTGCCATACGCAAAGGAGCCCCATATCGTGGATTTGTGCTCAGGGAGTGGAGGCCCCATGTTGGACGTGCTGGAAGAGTTGAAGCAGACCCATCATCTGGAGCAGGTGAAAGTCACCTTCAGTGATTTGTATCCGAATCTGGAGGTAGCGGAGGAAGTCCAGATCCTGAACGATCCCCACATTTCCTATCGAACCGAGCCGTTGGATGCCACGAAGGTAGATCCTAGCCTACAAGGCGTACGGACCATGATCTGTAGCTTACACCACATGAAGCCAGCAGTCGCCAAACAAATTCTGGCGGACGCCAAGCAAGCGAAACAACCCTTCCTCGCCTTCGAACTGAGCGACAATCGTTTCCCCAATTGGCTCATGTGGCCCACCTTACCCCTGAATGTATTGACCGTGCTGCTGATCACCCCCTTTGTGCGACCCATGAGTTGGCAGCAATTGGTTTTTACCTATTTGATTCCTTTGCTGCCCATTTTCATCGGTTGGGATGGAGCTGTCTCCAACGTTCGCACCTATACCATGGAAGACATGGAGAAGTTAACCAAAGACCTACAAGCCTCCGACTACCAATGGGAAATGGGAACCCTGGAAGGGAAGCCACCCAAGCTGTATTTG
>JBCCCJ010000693.1:0-4161 GCA_039033615.1 Bacteroidota bacterium | reverse complement strand
GGATTTCGCAAGCTCAACGGACCGACTTTTTTGTCGGCAAAAAAGTCGGCAAAAAACCGCCGAAGCCCCATGCAACGCCTCATGCCGCCCCAGCACCTCGGGCTTCGTGGCCGACCCGCCGGTGTGTTGAAGGCTTCGCTCTGAAAAGCGGATTCGGACTCTTGTCCAGTAGCATGCCTTGCGACAAAAGGCTTGTATTTGTACATTTTGAGATGGAACTATCTAAGGAATATATCAAAAGCCTTTCTAGGGAATTTCGATTAACCCTGATGGCATGGCTCGTAGAATCCTTCCAAGAAGAGGCAGGAGAATCAACAGATGAACTGATGGTTCCTGATGAGCTAAAAGCCCACTTAGTGATACTGAAAAAATAACTTGGACCATACTACTGGACAAAAGTCCGAAAAGACTCTTCCTGGCGTAGTCTTCACCACAAAGGCGGGTTGGCCACGAAGCCCGAGGAAGGGGGCCGGATAGTGAGTTGGGCTGGGGCTTCGGCGCTTTTTTGCCTCCTTTTTGTGCGGACAAAAAGGAGGGCCCGCGGCAGGCGACACACAGCTTGGTCAACAGCAAACCAAACACGACTGAATATCTGTCTAATGGTGGAGATGGTTTGTAAAAAAACTTCGTTTACAGTGTACTCAACTCACCTTCCCTTCCCGCTTCTCCACCCTCATCCTCATCCCATACCTAGGCCGCAAGGTGATCAGCGCATCGAGATCCACCTCATGACTGGGATCGTGCTTCAAGCGAAACCGTTGCACCACAGAGGCCACCGCTAGCTGCATTTCCATCAGGGCAAAATTATTGCCGATACAGAACCGCGGCCCGCCACCGAAGGGCAAATACGCGTGCCGATGACGATGTTTGCTGGCCTCTGGTAGAAAACGATCCGGATCAAATCGCTCCGGCTCCTCCCAATAGCTGGGATTGCGGTGCAAGACATAGGGTGGCAGGAGGACATTGGTGCCCTTGGGAATGCGATAGCCGAGAATCTCGTCGTCTTCCAGCGCTTCCCGCCCGATGGCCCAAGCCGGTGGATAGAGCCGCATACTTTCTTGAATGACCCGCAGGGTGTAGGGCAACTGTGGCAAATCACTCACTTGAATGGGACGACCTTGCAGGACCTGATCGACTTCGGCTTCCAGTCGATCTCGGATCTCAGGATGTTGATCGAGGAGATAAAACAGCCAGGTCAGGCCATTGGCAGACGTTTCATGCCCCGCCGAGAAAATGGTGATGATTTCATCCCGGAGTTGTTGTTCGGTCATGCGTTCGCCCGTCTCCTCATCTTTGGCTTCCAGCAACATCGTCAGCAGGTCATGCCGCTCCTCTTCGGGATGTTTCAGGCGATCTTGGATCATGCCGTGAATCCGGTCATCCATGGCGGATATGGCTTTTTTGAATTCCCGGTTGTGGCGGGTCGGCAGCCATAAAGGAGGAGGAATCACCGAGCGAAAGGTATGGGTGATGAAGCGCATGGCGACCAGGAGGGCATCCCCAATTTCTTCGTTGTTCTCCACCCCAGTTCCAAATAAGGCCTCAGAGGCGATGTTGGAAGTCAGCACCATCATTTCTTGCGCCAAATCGAAAGTTCCCTCGAACTGTTCCCATCTCAGGAGCATTGCCTGGGTTTCCCGAATCATTTGCTGACCCATCTGGGCGATGCGCTGCCGATGAAAGGCAGGCTGAGCGATGCGCCGCTGCCGTCGCCAAAAGTCGCCTTCACTGGTCAGGAGACCATTCCCCAGACCAAGCGAGAGCTGACGGGTCGCAAAGTCCTTGCGGTAGTTTTTGTTGTTGGTGACCAACACGTATTTGATCGCATCGGCGTTGTGGATCACCACAATGGGCCGAAAAGGAATGCGGAGTTGGTAGATATCCCCATAGTTCGCCATGTATCGCATCAGGGCTTTGATCGGGCGATGCCGAAAGGTTGGGACCGAGCCCAGCAGCCAATGATCCTTTGCTATGAGGGGAACGGCGGGAGAAGACGACATGTGCGGTTCAGTTTCATGTGGGACCAAGCACAAAATACATATCTATTTCGATTCCGTGTTTGACTTTGACCTTGCCTCGGTGCTGCCATTCGAAATGATCCTTGACCAACTCAAAGGTAGCCTGGGAAATGTTGACCTTACCTGGGCGACCTCGGCTTTCCATGCGGGCTGCAGTATTCACCGTATCGCCCCAAATGTCATAGGCGAATTTGAGCTGCCCTACCACCCCCGCGACGACTGGCCCGCTATGGATTCCCAGCCGCGCTTCAAAAAATGGGCGATCCTCTGCCTGACGGATTTCCTTCAACTGGATCATGAAGGTTTGCATATCCAGTGCCGCTTGTACCGTTCGAACGGCATGGTCCGCCTTTGTGACGGGCAAGCCACTGGCACACATATAGGCATCGCCGATGGTTTTGATCTTTTCTAGGCCATGCTTCAACATGATCTGATCAAAGCCCCGAAAGCATTCGTCCAGATCTGCTACCAATTCTTGTGGCGTCATATTGGCGGCTTGTTTGGAAAAGCCCCGAAAATCTGTGAACAATACCGAAACGGAATCGAAACTGCGGGCTTTGACCTGATTGTTTCGGCTGGCTTTCAGTTCCTCGGCAACGGAAACCGGAAGAATGTTGTGCAAGAGATTCTCTGACTTTTTCCTTTCCGCCTCAATGGTCCGGTTCTTTGCGGCGAGTTTTCGATTGAGCTGTGATTGCAAGCGAGAACGCCAGAGCATGAAGCCTCCGAAAATGCCAAGGATCAAGAGAAAAGCCCCCAAGATGATGAGGGTTTGGCGGGTTCTGGCATCAGAAACTTCTTGCTGGCTTTTTACCAGCGCGCGTTGCTGCTTGAGTAGAGCAATTTGTTGCGCCTGTTCAGCCAATTGGTGCTTGGTTTGCAGTTGGTTCAACTGATTGGCGCGAGACTGATTCACCAAGGAATCGCGGAGATTGGTTGCCAGGATGTAGAAATCCATGGCGCGGCGGGAGTCCCCCAGCGAGTCATGGGCAGCGGATAGGCTCGCATAGGCGTATCTCACATCGTCTTTGAGCCCAGTCGCCTGGGCAATGCTAAGGGCTTGTTGCAGATATTGGATTCCTTTTTCGTACTGACCCATTTGGGTGTAGGTGGTCCCAATGTCATTGAGACCGTCGGCCATGCCTTCCTGATCTCCCAGTTGCTGTTGGATTTTCAGCGCTTTGAAGAAGTATTCCAGCGCCGTTTCATATTTTCCTTGTCGGCGGTAGATGCTCCCGACATTGTTGTAGTAGTCGGACATGCCGAGTTCGTCCCCAAGTCGGCTGTACAAAGCAAACGAACGGGCATGGGTAGCCAGCGCTTTGTCAAAAATATTTTGTTTCCGCCAGGTCCGCCCCACCATATTGAGAATGTTCGCCTGCCGTTGAAGGTCTTCGCGGGAAATGACCAGTTCCAAGGCTTGTTGATAATAGCTTCTGGCTTGTTGATAATTGCCCATTTCGGCTTGTAAGATCCCGATGGCATAATAAGAATCGGCCATTTCCAGGCTGTCTTTCAGGTCGGATCGGATTTGCAGGGCTTCCAGTTGAAATTCTATCGCCTCTGGATAATTGCCGAAGCGGTAGTCGATGTGTCCCAGTCGTTCCAAGGCGCGGGCGACGCCTCGGCGATCTTCATTGGTACGGGCAAGGCGGAGCAATCGAAAATAATGCTCAGACGCTTCTGGATAGGCACCTTGGCCATATCGGAGATCTCCCAATCTGTTGAGGGCTTCTTGTTCTTCGGAGCGGAGGTGGTGATTCGTGGCCAGTTCCAGGGCTTGGTGGGCGTAGGAGTAGGCAGAATCGGGCTGACGTCGCTCAAAATAGCGGGCCATGGCCAGCATGGCGGTACAGGTGGCTTGGGGGGTTCTTGCTTCCGCAAGTTGGTGCCGCAGGTTTTGGGGTACAGAAATCGTCTGCCCCACCATCAAGGCGGGGCTGCTACCAAGCAATAAGAGCCACAAAAGGAGCAAATGAAATCGGTGCAGCTGGTACATGATACCCGTTATCTGCCCCAATATCCCCAAAATTCCCCTTGGAATCCAGTAAGGGGAGAAAGAGGAAAGAGATTCGCGAAAGTTGACTCCTTAGTGATACTTGAAAAATAACTTCCTCTTTTCGCGCGGTTATTTCGTTTCAGG
>JBCCCJ010000692.1:0-4167 GCA_039033615.1 Bacteroidota bacterium | reverse complement strand
CTATGGGGCTACAAATCACGGGGGGCAATGGCTTCGAGTATCGCTTCGTGGAGAGTTTTCCACTCTGGGGAGGGCCAGATCCTGATGTGTTTGATTTCAATCCCGAGTTTGAAAGCAAAGTTTGCTTTTGTCTGGCAGAACAACACTATGCTCCAGGATGGCTTGAATTTGATTTGAAGCAGCAGTATTCCGAGTATTTCCTTCCTCGCTTCACCAATCCCCAACTCAATTTACCTAATCCAGACTCTTCGCTCGCCATTGCCTCCAGTTCCTTACGGGTGACAGTCAACGGAGAGGAAATTGCTCGTTTCTCACCCCAATCCCCATCCGCCGACACTTTTCAACGCCATGTCATTCCTCTCTCTGGAGATACGCTTTACCCGTATCTTTTTTCAGATTTACAAGTTTGTTTAAAAAGTCGAACTGTTTGGTCCCCCGACCAAGCCCTTGATGGAATCGGTGATTTCATTTTTTTAGATAATATCAGAATGGAAGGTATGCCCATTTCTATAGAAGAAAAGCTTTTAGAAAATCGCTGGCACATATTCCCCAATCCTACCACCGGGAGCTTTTCCATTCAGAGCAATCAACTCCACTCCTCTCCTGTCCAATTCAAGGTACTGAATCCCATGGGGCAGGAAGTTTGGCAACAACAAATGGATCGAACCTTGGCCGACGTACCTATCTCGGTAGAATTGGGGCAGCAACTGAGTCGAGGCATCTATTTCCTGCAGATCATTCAGGCCGATCATCAAGAAACTCACCAGCTGGTCCTGCGATGAACTTGACTCAGATTTTATGTATGTTGCGAGGCGCCAGTGGTCCCAACCTCTGGCGTCTTGCTTCGGAACACCTCCGCTTATCCCTTACCTCATTTTTGGACTGATGAATCAATTAGACCTTCCTTGCTGCTTATGGTTTTTTCTTTTCCTTCCCCTATGTCTCCTGGGACAAGAGCGGCCAGTTGCCCCCGCCATTGAGCAATTGGGAACCGCTAGTGCCGAAGGCTGGTACAAGATTGCCCCCAATCAATCCATTTCCCCGGAAACGTTTTTGAAAGAACACCTCTCAGATCTTGGGCTCCAACCGACCGAATCTGTGGACTGGCTCAAATCCGAGCAGGATGCCCTGGGATTTCAGCACGACCGCTACCAGTTGACCTTTAAAAACCTTCCCATAGAAGGCGCTCAATTGCTGCTCCACTCCCAAGCCGGGTCCTTGAAGAAAATGAATGGAGATATCCCTCCCGCGATTGAAGCCTCGGCTCACCCTCAACTGACTGGGGAGCAAGCCCTGAGCCTTGCCAAGCAACACATGGGAGCCGTCCGCTATATGTGGGAGTATGCTGGCAATGAGGAAATGGTTCAATACCTGCACAAAGATCCCCATGCCAGTCTTCTGCCGAAACCAGAACTGATGTGGGCCACTCCAGCGTTTCGCCCTCCCTTCGCTGGGCACCGGCTGGCCTGGAAAATAGACCTGTACGCCGCGGAACCCCACAGCCGAAAATGGATCTATGTAGATGCCCAAACCGGAGAAGTATTCAAAGAACTGGAAACCCTGCATACCGCGAACTCCGTAGGCACAGCGGTAACCAAGTATCACGGCATTCGGAGCATCACCACTGACTCGACCGATCAATATTTTCGTCTAAGAGAAACCAATCGTCTGGGGACCGGCATCAACATCGAGACCTACGACATGAATGAGGGGACTGATTATGGTCAAGCCGTTGATTTTCGGGATGACGATAATTATTGGAACAATTTCAATGAAGATCTCGACGAAGCCGCCACGGATGCGCATTGGGGCGCAGAAATGACCCATGACTACTTCTGGTTGGAACATAACCGAAGCAGCTTTGACGACCAAGGCAGCCATATCCTGAGCTATATTCACTACGAAGTCAATTTCTTCAACGCCTTTTGGAATGGGGTTTGGATGACTTTTGGAGATGGGAACAGCGCTCCTCTGACCAGTTTGGATGTGGTTTCTCATGAGTTTTCTCACGGAGTCACCGGAAACTCAGCTGGCTTGATTTACGCCTACGAATCAGGGGCTTTGAATGAATCGTTCAGCGATATCTTTGGCAATGCGGTCGAACACTATGCGGACGATAGTCTGGCGGATTGGCGAGTGGGAGAAGGATTTGGCCAAGCCTTGAGAGATATGTCCAATCCCGGAAACTTCGGTGATCCAGATACCTACAAAGGCCAAAACTGGGTCAGTTCTAGCTTTGACAATGGCGGGGTACATATCAACAGTGGCGTACAAAACTATTGGTACTACCTGCTGGTCGAAGGAGGCAGCGGAGTCAATGACAATGGCGAGGCATTTCAGGTCGATGCCATCGGTTGGGAAAAGGCCAGCAATATCGCCTACCGCAACCTGACCACCTACCTGACGCCCATTTCTCAATTCTCGGATGCCTTACAAGGGTCCCTCGCTGCGGCAGAAGACCTCTATGGCGTTTGCTCGGATGAGTACATCGCTACGGCCAACGCTTGGTTCGCCGTGGGCGTAGGAGATGGCATTCGCCCCAATGACTTTGGCGTATCGAACCTCTACCCGATCGAAGCCTGTGGGACCTCCACCGAGGAATTTGTCACCATAGACATTGCCTATTTTGGCTGCGACACCTTCCCCGGAGGCGATCTATTCGTCACCTATTTTGCTACCGATCCTGCCCAGACTGCGGTAGAATCCATCACCCTCCCAAGCCTGAGTTTGGGTCAAACGCACACCTACCAATTCCAGCAAGCCTTGGACATGAGTCAGGTAGGCACATATGAGTTACAGGCCAGGACCCTGTTTCCAGGTGATGCCTACCAAGGCAACAACACTTCTGAGGTCATTTTTCCTTTCCGGTATGCAGCCCTGGATTCAGCCAGGATTTCCTTTGAATCCTTTCCTTCGGGTCCCGTTGTGCTGGACAGTTTGGTTCTCAACGAGGAAGCAGATGCCAATGCGGAGGTTCGTTCGAATGTGGGGACCAACGGGAGTCATGCCTTGCTGATGGAAGGAGGACCACAATGGGATTTTCAGATCATTTTCCCTGGTGGCTTAGACCCGATGGATTTCAACCTGAAAAATCGCTCCATGGCCTGCATGTGCGTAGATGCCAGTGAATTGACCGGCTTGGAGTTGAGCTTTGATTTGCGTCAAACCTTTTCCCGCTATTGGGAAACGAACCTGAACCGCGACTCTAGTTGGGCCGCCCGAAGAGTCAACAACCTTCGGCTCTTGGTCAACGGGGAAGAAATCAGTCGCTACCGTCCTGTTTCCCACGAAAACGACCCCTTTGAAAATCATACGCTCAATCTGGATGCCTATGTAGGAGGACCGCTGACCATTTGTTGGGAGCAAAACGCCAACATGAGTCAGCAAAATGATCCTTTCGATATTGGGGACCGGAGCCTCATCGACAACATCAACCTCTCCCCTACCCGAATCATATCTTCTCAGGAAACAGGATGGGTAGGTAAATGGGAAGTGTACCCCAATCCCAGTGGAGGACAGTTTCAGGTCGCCATGTCTCACCCCCACCTCATAAAGGGGGAATTGACCATCACCAATTCCATGGGTCAATTGATCTGGGAACGATCCCTCAGCGAAGCTAGGCAACAAATCGACCTCTCCATTGACGCTTCGCAATGGCCTGAGGGCGTCTATTGGTTGAACCTTATCCATGAAGGCGGGGAGGAGTCCAAGGTGCTTGTCAAGCAATGACCCACCATTCTCCTCAAAAGCGGAACCTCTCAGATCATGATCCAACCCTCACGTTAGTTTACGCCAACCATTAACTGGACCTTCCAAGCTTTCAAAGCTTGGGAGGTCTTTTCGGATTCGTCCAACAGATCACCAAGCAGGTCAGCAGCCTGATTCACTTGCTCGAACTTTCCATAGTTTTCCATTTCCTGACATCTTTCTGCGAACGTGGTGGCCCCCATTTGAGCGTTGGAGGACTTCAATGCATGCGCTGCTTCCCGGATTTGATCTGCCTGTTGGGTAGCAACCCCTTCTTTGAGTTCCGAGATCAACGTAGGATTGCTTTCTAACAAGGTATCAATCAGTTCCGCCAAGGATTCGCCATCTCCGTCCACCAAATCTAATAGAGACTCTCTGACTTCTTGGCTCAAATAGGTATGATCTACCATGATACTTAGT
>JBCCCJ010000691.1:0-4169 GCA_039033615.1 Bacteroidota bacterium | reverse complement strand
CAAATTTGTGCCCGCTCCAGTCTGCATTGACCGCAGCAACTTTGGTATCTACCAAGCCCTGTTCCAAGCCATAAGCCCTGATCTGAGATTTATCCAAATCGGTGGCCAAGGAGGAACTCTTTTTGGGCCAACTGATCCAGAGCATACCACTCGACTTCAGCCGAGGCAAGGCCAACTGAAAGCTGGTTTCCAACTCTTCTCGGGTCTGAGCAAAAATGTGGATGAAATCCGCCTGCTCTCCTGCTCCTGAACTCGGGAGCAATTGGACCCCTGCTGGAATCTCTGGAAAAAACGTCCAATAGGGGATGGGCGACCCATACACGAGCAAACGGTTCCCAGGTTTGATCCCCAGCTTTTTGGCCAGGGGAGTTCCAGAGTACCCAGAAGAAGGAGGCATAGCTAGATTTTGAGGATGGATCACTCTTTATTCACTGCGAATGGATCGAACTGGATCCGCATGAGCTGCTCGATAGGCCAATCCACTGACCGTGAGCCAGGCAACAGCCAAGGCCAGGATTCCGGTGATGGCAAAAATACTCCAACCAATTGGTACTTGATAGGCAAAATTCTCCAACCATCTGCTCAACAAAATGACCGTGATGGGACTCCCAATGAGGAAAGCGATGCCGACCATGATGGTAAATTCCCGCGAGAGTAAGCTCACCAATTGGAGGGGTTCTGCGCCGAGCACTTTCCGAATGCCAATTTCCTGGGTGCGTTGGACAATGGTGTATGCCGCCAAACCAATCAGGCCGAGGATGGCAATGAAAATGGCCAGAATGGCAAATACGAGGGAAAATTGACGGGTTTGCTCTTCTGAGCGGTACATATTCTCATACGAGTCATCGAGGAAACGATAATCAAACGGCAAATTCGGGACGTGCTTTTGCCAGATGTCAGAGATGCGAATCAAATTCGGGGCAGTAGGCCCTGGCGCCATTTTGATCATCAGCTGGTTGCGAGAGGTCCCATTGAAGAGGACCAGCGGACCAATGGGTTGGTGAAGCGACGCAAAATGAAAGTCCTTTACCACTCCCTGGATGAACCCATGGCGTCCGTTGAGGTCCAGAAATGTGCCAATGCTCTCTTCAGCTTCCAGTTCCAGAAAATCAAGGGTTTGTTCATTGATCAGAAAGGCATACTTCCCGGAATCAGGTTCTTCTTGCACCTGGGCTGGACTGTAGTTTCGACCCGAGAGCAACGTCATCTCCATGGTTTCGAGATACTTCTCATCCACCATCATGGCGGTTACCATGCCACCGTCTTCTCCAGCTCTGGTGCTCAAACCATATCCCCCGCCGATGTTGTGCGGGGCCTCAGTCGCGGTAGTTGTGCCTAGGACCGAAGGATCATTTTCCAGATCAATGCGCAAGGCCGTGAGCAAAGAATCTTGTTGTCCACCCACATAGGTATGGATGATCCGTTCCCGGCTGTATCCGAGTTCCTTGTCCTGAAAAAATTCGATTTGCCGCTGAATGATCATCGCCCCAGCAATCAGGATCACTGAAATGGTGAATTGGAAAATGACCAGACCCCGGCGGAGCCACAAGCCTTTTCCCGAGTTCCCAAATTTGCCTTGCATGACCGAAACGGGCTGATAATTGGACAAAATCAAGGCGGGGTAAATCCCCGCGAGCATGCCCAGGAGCAGGCCTCCTCCGATCAGGCCGATCAATACGTTGGGTTCAAAGAGGGCAACGGGATCGAGTTCCCGGTCCACCAGCATGCTAAACAAAGGGACCAGCGCCTGAAAGAGCAGCAAAGAACAAGCAAGCGCGATCAAGGCTACAAGAGTGGTCTCCCCGAGAAACTGCTGAATCAACTGCCTTCTTTGCGCCCCAATAACTTTTCGAAGGCCTACCTCCCGCGCCCGGTCAATGGAGCGGGCAGTGGTCAGATTGACGTAATTGATCACGGCAATCAACAAGACCAGCAGAGCCAGCGTTGTGAACAGATAGATGTAGTTGGCGTTGCCGGACTTGACCGGACCATAGCTTTCGATATCGGAGGAGTACAGATACATCTCCTCAAAGGGCTGGAGGTGGTAGGTAATGGAATTGACCAATTCTTCTCCCCCCAGCTCCTCCATGACTTCCGGGAACTTGGCTTGAATGTCCGGTCCACTTTCTGGCCGATCCAGCACCAGGAAGGTGAAATAGTTGGCACTGCCAAAAGTTTCATTCTGAGAAGCCCAACGAAGGGTATGAAAAGGGACCAGCATGCGAAACTCGATCTGGGTATTGGATGGAGGATCGGCCACAATCCCGGTGACCTTAAAAGGGGTTTTCTTCCCGCCAAATCCAACCACTTTGCCCAATGCTGGCTCCGCACCGAAAAATTTGGTGGCCATAGAGCGGGTCAGGATGATTGAGGTGGGATTGGTGAGGGCCGTGGCGGGGTCTCCTTCCTGCAATTCGAAGGAAAAGACCTCAAAGAAGGAAGAATCTACGAAGAGACAGGCATCTTCCCGATAGACCTGATCGCCATACGAAATCAGGGGATCGGTTTTGTACACTCGTACCCCGGTTTGTACTTGCTCAGGGTAGGTGCGCTTCAAGAGGGGCAGGATGATATTGGGGGTAACGCCAGCTTTGATCGATTCTCCCTGAGAATGAAACTCGCTCCACACCCGAACCATGCGGTCGCTGTTTTCGTGGAATTTGTCGAAACCCAACTCATGCCGGACGTACATCAGCATCAGCAAACAGACCGTGAGGCCGAGGGTCAATCCGAGTACGTTGATGAAGGAGAGGGCTCGATGTCTGAGCAAACTTCTCCAGCCTATTTTGAAGTAATGTTTGAGCATGTCGCGGTGATGATAGAGCTTGGGTGGTGAGAGGCGTTTCCAGGCAAATGGGCGGCAGAGGTCAAGGACGCCCAGGACAAAGCGGAGTTTGGCTAGCAGCGGGCCTTGTTTTTCCAGGTGTAGGTCAAATAGTTCATACAAATCCCCGAGGAGATATTCGCGGTGAGTCTCCTTGCAATACCAGAGAAAGAGCTTTTCAGCCCAACGAGGTGCTTGCATGCTGTAAGAGTAAAGGGGTCAAAACTGGAAAGAAAGGCCCAAATCCGGAATGTCGCGCAACATCCCCTGTCGCAGTTCGTGGCTGCTCACCAAGGCGGCTTTTCCGGCTCCGGTGAGCAGAAAAAATCGTTTTCTCCGACCGCCCCGAGAGGCAGTGGCACCACCCTCATGGGAACGGATGAATCCTTTCTCTTCGAGTCGACTCAGGGCCGAATGCATGGCCCCGATGCTGGAGGTCCTACCCGTACGATTTTCAATCTCGGCCTTGATCGAAACCCCGTACGCGTCATCATCCAACACCCCAACTGTCAATAATACCAGCTCCTCAAAGGCTCCTAGCTGGGTGAATTTCATTGTCAAGCTTGATTTGTTTCCTAAATGTAGAATATGGGAGATTAGTTTCCTAATTGCAGAACAAAAAAATGCCCGCTTTTCGCAAGAATAGCTGGAAAGGCTAGGGGGAAACTTCCCTATCGGCGAGTGGAATCATCATTCGTCGGTTCAGCATTACGAGCGATCCTTCGCATGGGAATCCTCCCCTCGGCCTAGAAGACCGAGGTACGACAAGGCCTTGCCAGCGGCACTTCCTGCTTCATTTTTACATTTTGCATTTGCTCTTTTTCGGTTTTTGATTTCCCAGATTGTGCATCCTCGGATGCGGGGTTCCAAGAAGAAAAAATGGTTCTTCGAGCTACAAGCATGTGATTCCTAACGGAATCTTGCCATCGGCACCTCCTGTTTCTTTTCCTCTGAAAAGTGGGTCGTTTTCCCTCGCGAGGGAAAACGGGGTAGTGAAGAAAGGGTTCATCGAAAAGCCAATCAAAGATTTTCATGCTGAACCTGTGAGGCATTTCTTGTATTCGGAAGCCACATAAGATCTCTCCTATCGTCGAGATGACATTCGAATGAATGGGAGCCATCTCCTCGGCCTGGAAGACCGAGGTACGACAAAGCCTTGGCATCGGCACTTCCTGTTTCTTTTCCTCTGAAAAGTGGGTCGTGTTCCCACGCGAGGGAAAAAGGGGTAGTGGGGAAACGGTTCATCGAAAAGCCAAACAAAGATTGTAATGCCGAACCATTGAGGCCTCGCTTGTATTATGAAGACACATAAGAACTCTACAATAGGAGAGATGACAATAGAAAT
>JBCCCJ010000690.1:0-4171 GCA_039033615.1 Bacteroidota bacterium | reverse complement strand
CGGTGTAGGTGACCGTTGGTGGCCAGCGTCCGACCCGAGTAGGTCCCCTCCTCTACCATGGCCGACACCTGATTCAGGAGCAAATGCTGCTGGTCTAGGTCTTTGGTTTGGAACAACGGACGGGCAAACATGAATTCCCAACTGAAACTGAGGGCTTTGAGTTTGATCTGACGAATATCCAGATGGGCAGGATCGTCGATCAAGGTGATGTGTCCCCGAGGCTGAATCAGTTCTACAATGGCAGGGAAGTGTTGCTCGGTCCCATTCAAGGCCGCGACGTATCGGGGTTCCAGCCCAAGCTCCTTCATTTGCTCGGTCAAAGACTCGCGGTGATTGATCACCTGATCTGCGCCCATCTTTCGGACCCAGGCGGTCGTCTCCGGGCGAGAAGCAGTGACCACAACCGTCAGGTTCGTTAGTTGCTTGGCCAATTGAATCAAGATAGAGCCTACCCCTCCGGCTCCTCCGATGATCAGCAGCGATTCTCCCGCTCCTTCTCCCTCTCTCAATCCAAAACAATCAAAGAGAATTTCCCAGGCGGTGATGGATGTCAACGGCAGACTTGCCGCTTCTGCAAAGCCTAAGGAAGCGGGCTTTTTCCCCACAATGCGCTCATCTACTGCGTGGAACTCAGCATTGGTGCCGGGACGGGTGAAGTCTCCGGCGTAAAAAACTTCGTCCCCCACCGAAAAGCGGCTGACTTTGGCTCCTACCTGCCGAACAATTCCAGCCGCATCGTAGCCCAAAATTTGCGCCCCTGTTTCTGGTTGTTTGCTGGCCCGAAGCTTTACATCGACGGGATTGAGCGAAATGCCTTTTACCTCCACCAACAGATCGTGAGGACCGATTTCAGGAGTTGGCAATTCGATTGCTTGCAACGCCTCTTCTGCAGTGATGGGGCCTGCGGTATGATATCCGATTGCTTTCATGTGGTTGAATGATTTTGGACAAAAGTAGAAAAGCAGGCGTGAGAAAAGATGGTACTCAGCTTGGTAATACTGGTACTCAAACAGGAATTTGAGCGATTTTTCGTACCTAATCCCAATGATCCATACCAGAAATCCCATTTTCCTCCTACTTTTGTCTCACCTAACCAATTTGAGTACCATACAGACCCTCTCACTGAATACGATGTTGGAAATTCACATCGAGGAATTGGCCGCCTGGGGAAAACGACCGTATCAGAACAATTTTTTTGAGATTGTCTATGTGGAGAACGGGAGTGGCTTTCAATGTATCAACCAGCATGAATTTGCCTATGAAGCGGGGAATGTCTTCTTGCTGCCACCTCTGGATTGCCATTCGTTTCGCATTGATCGGCCTTCCAAATTTTATTTCATCCGCTTCACAGACCATTACTTTTTACAAAAGCCCGGCCTCACGGATTATCAGGCTTGGTTTGACCGTATCGCCTACATTCTCGCCAATTACAACAAAGTGCCCGGCGACATCATTGCCACCGAACGCGAGCGCCAGTTCATCATTCAGACCATCCATGCCATTCATCAGGAATATCTGGTCTCCGATACCTATTCCGCTTCCATCATCGCTGGGGGGATGGCATCCATTCTCAACATCCTGGCCCGTAGCATCGAGAACAAATACGTAGCCCAAGGCAATCAGCAGGACAATCGGTTTGGGGAAATTTTGCGCTACCTCCACACCCATCTGACTGAGCCGGAAAAGCTCCGAATTCCCGTCTTGGCTGAGACCTTTCATTTATCCAAAACCTATTTCTCCGAATACTTCAAAAAGCAAGCGGGCATCAGCTTGGCGGATTATCTTCTGAAGGCCAAACTTCGTCTGGTAGAAACCAAAGCTCGGCACACAGACCTCAGTCTGAAGGAAATCGCTTATCAATTGAACTTCACCGATAGCAGCCACCTCGCCCGATCCTTCAAGAAGGTGTACGGCATGACGGTTTCTGAATTTCGGAAGCAGGATGGCCCGATCTGTGCTAGCTGATTCTTTCTTCACGCTGACTTTTGGACAAAATTCCCTGACATTCAACACCTTATCCACCCCCAACCCCCGCCAGTCGAAGATTCCGGTAACGGAGCGGGGGACAATCTGTGATTGAGGAACAATCTCCCCCTTTGGAGGAAAGCTGCTCATAAACAAATGGTTACAACTTCCTTGAAGCAACATTCACGTGCCTCAAGGAGACAACAATTCCAGGACTACCAAAACGGCACAATGATCTGAGGCTACGGGATCAGCAATGACTTCGGTGAAAATCACCCGCCAGCGATCGGCAGATTGGTACATCACATAGTCGATGGTCTTGGCTGGCTTGCTGGAGGGATAGGTCGGTTGCGGGCCAGTGGCACCATAAGCAGGCGTCCAGACTTTTTCCAAGATCCTGATGGGCGTACTTGCTGGGGTAGCATTCAGGTCCCCCGCGAGAATAGTGGGATAAGAATTCTGGGAAAAGACCTCGTTGATATGGGTAACCTGGGCGATGCGATCCGTTTCGTCCGGCAGGTGATCCAAATGCGTCCCGACAAAGGCGATGGTGTCTCCAGATGGCAAAACGGTGAGGATTTCCAGGGCCGCCCTCGGTTCATTTCCAGGAGTAAATGGCAGGGCCACATTTCTGGTTTGCAGGAAGCTATAGCGGGACAGGACGCCTTCCCCGTACTCGCCGCCACTGAAGGGCATGGCCCGACCGAATAACGGAATGAGTTCCGTCCGACTCGCCAATTCCAAAGTCAAATCATAGTTTTTGGCACGTCGGGTGCGGAAATCGACCTCCTGTAATGCTACCAGATCAGGCTTCGCATCTTGGATCACCTTCGCGATCACATCCAAGTCAAAGTCGCCTTTGGTAGTCGCCCCATGCAGGATGTTGAAACTCAGCACCCGGACGAATTTGCTGCTGTCCGGTGGGGGTTGGCCTATGGTAGAAGGCAGATGAATCAACAGCGTAAGAAACAAGAGGAAAATGGATTGGTTCATGAGGTGAATATGCAGATTTTTTCTCTGCCCTTCGCGAAAAATAGGTTCAAGGAAACTCCCGAGTCCAATAAAACGTCTTCTTCATCAAAAACCGCCTCCCAACGAGTTTGAGCCGTTCTTCTGACAACAAACTCAGCTCCACATCTACCGAAAAGTACATGCGCAAGCTATAAACCTCTCCCTTCCAACTCTCAGAGGTGGCGTCATATTTTACCTGTTTGAGGATGACCTTGTCGATCCAGTCTGCTTCATCCGAAGCAATGATTTTGCCGTAGATCAGGCCGTCTTCTGCCTCATAGACCTTGATGGTAGAATTCTCCAGGTCTGGGGCTCCCCAATTACCGAGGAGGGAAGCGGGCTGGGCGGGGAGGATGGTTGGGGATACAAAAGCAAGCAGGAAGCATATACCGATGATCAGTGATTTCATAAGGAGTGAGATAAGGAGTATTAGAAAAAACAGTCGTAGAACGCCGCCCCTCGGAGACTATGCGAGGAGCGAGGCGAATGGGAAAAATTATTGACGTTACCTCTATCACATCCCCCAACCTCCATAGTTGTCAGCTTAAGAGGGAAAATGACCGAAGGCTGCCCCTTCCGCTACCCAGAATCTATGGACCTGTGCGGATGGACCTTGTGCGGCGAGAGAGGGGGGATGGGGGGTGAATTATTGATTATGAGCATACCACTGGACATTTCTTGAATCCCTCCTGATTTTCTGTTGACCAAGGATGACGTCGCCTGCCGCGGGCCATCCTTTTTTGTCGGCAAAAAAGGATGCAAAAAACCGCCAAAGCCCCATGCAACGCTCAACGCCGCCCCGGCACCTCGGGCTTTGTAGCCAACCCGCCTGTGTGGTGAAGGCTACGCAAATAATCATGACTCACCCTTTTGTCTAGGAATATGGATTATGAGTCTCTTACATCCCCCAACCCCCTTCTCACTCGCTACAATCAACCGCACAAGGGGGCTTTTTGGTCTCTTGCAAAGATTAAGCAAACACCTTGTCATGGCTGATGATCTTCCCGTCGGCCAATTCGATGGTGCGATCGCTGGCTTTGGCGAAGTCGGTGTCGTGGGTAACCGCAATGATGGTCTGGTTGTATTCCTGAGCGAGTTGGCCGAAGATGTCAAACACGATCTGGGCATTTTTGCTGTCAAGGTTACCCGTGGGTTCATCTCCCATAATGATGGCCGGGTCATTGATCAGGGCGCG
>JBCCCJ010000689.1:0-4177 GCA_039033615.1 Bacteroidota bacterium | reverse complement strand
CCTCTAACAGCTGCTTGACCGGATGCTGAGGGTTGACCGCTTCCATGGTTTGGCAGGGAAATCCCTGAATGAAATAGACCGCGGGATGCTTCCCCTCGCTGGTCGGTTGATGGACAATGCTTCTGAGGTGACCACCTTCAAACGGAACTTCGTCATAGACGACGGTAGCGTATGCCGAAGTCTCTTGTGGCCGGGGAGTGGCCGTACCTGTGGCGGTCAGGCGTTGCCCATCCCGAACGTATTGGATGGTCAATTCATCGCCGGATCGCAATTGCTGAGATACCCCATATAGATCCTGAGGTTGGCGGATGACTTGCTGGTTGACTTCGACCAGGATATCTCCAGCTTGCAAGCCCATCAAGGCTGCGGAATGATCCGGAAACACCTGGTTGATCAAGGCACCTTTCGGCTTTTTCAAGCCATAGGCTTTGGCCTGATCTTCTGTCAGGGCTTGAGGAACGACGCCTAACATCCCTTTTCGGGAGAGGTGCTGGGCGGAGAGGAATGTAATGCTCAGGAGCAGGCAACAGACAAAACCAATTCGGGCCATGATCTTTTTTCTCAAAGCTATCGGATGGCCTTTTGCTCTGCTTGTTAATTCCTGCGAAAGTCCGGGTGAGAAGTGGGGGAGAAGCCGGTTCTTTGTTTGAAAGCCTTGCTAAACTGGTGAATATCAGAGTATCCACTGGCGTAGGCGATTTCGGTGATGCTGCGGTCAGAATTGCGCAATAGCTCCATGGCTTTTTGGATTCGGAGGTATTGCACGTATTGATAGGGACTGGTTCCGAAGGCTGCTTTAAAGGTGCGGGTGAAATGGAAAGGCGAGAGACAAGCCACTTCTGCCATATCATGAATGGTGATTTTGCGGGTGTAGCTGTCGTGGATGAATGCCTGACCTCGGTGAAGGCGATGGAGCAATTCCTGCGCCGTGGAAGGTTTGCGGGTCGAAATGCGAGTCAACTGCCCCTGGGCTTCCCGCTGAAACCCAACAATCGCTTCGGCCATGTCCCAGAAATGTTCCTGGCTGAATCCGTATTCGTGAAAGTGTTGGTACCAACTGTTGAGTTGCTGGTGAAGTGGATGATGGCGACTCTCAAAACGCCCACTTAGCCAGGGATCATTTGCTCGGCCCGGTTTGCACTCCAGGTGATCTTCCGGCCCCTGAGACAGATGTGCGTGAATGTCATTGATGAGTTCGGGAGAGAAATACAAGCAGAAGCCGCGGGTTACTTTCTGGGAAGCCGAAATGCTGATTTCTACCGGAGATTCATGAGGAACCAGCAAGAACTGACCTTGTTTAACTTGATGATAGGCCTGATCTACCTGATATTGTTCTTTCCCACTGGCCACGAATTTGAGGGAATGGCCCTGGCTATGACCCTTGGCTTGGAAGTGAGAAAAATAGGAGGCATTCAGCCGATTGATGGCTTGCCCGGGATCCTGCTGGATCCTGATGTAGCCTTCCTGCTGGAAGATTCGAACGGAATCGGAAAACGCTAACACGACAATTGAGAATTAGAAAGGGGAGGAAACTCATTTCTGTTCAGCTTTCAAATTCTCTTATGCCAATGAGACAATCTTTCCCACCAATGAAGAAATCGCTTCGATCAAATGGGAAACACAAAACGCTAGATTCGGTCTATTTTTTGGCTGTGCGTTGAAGGTAGTTCTTGAAAAATCGCCCGTGGGCCGTCAGGGAGTATTCCCAATCGCTAAACAGGCTCGGTGCCCAGTTCGGATCAAATACCCACACCACCAAAGAAATATCTCGCTCCTCGCAGTATTGGGTGATGGCTTTTCCGTATGACTCGTCGCTGATGACAGGAATATGGGCCCCTTTTTCTCCTGCCAACGCAAAGCCAATTTCCGTGAGAATGACCGGATACCGATCTGCTACATATCCCCAATCCTGGGTCCATTCGTCCAGCCAAGGAGCTTCTCGCTTCTGGGGATACGGATGACTGACGTAGGCAATCCCTTCCGCTTTGATCGGTTGATAACGAATTGGGGCCAGGTCATAGGCCCAATTGAAACCCGCGACCAAGGGAATGCCCTCGCCCCCGTTGGCTCGCAAGATGAGAATGACCTCCTCCATCATGCGCTTCCATTGTTTCCAACTGCATCGCCCCAATTGCCCGAGGTAGGTGGTGGGCTCATTGAAGAGCTCATAAAAAGCCACTGTGGGGTTCTTGCCATATCGTTTGCCGATGGTCCGCCAAAATTCAAAGGTCTCCTTCTGGGTGGTTTCGTACATCGGATGTTGGTACATCTCCGTTCGGAGGTTGCCGATGCTGTGCCAGTCGATGATCACATACATGCCCAATTCCCCGGCCCATTGGATTCCCTGATCCAACAACTTCAGGTATTCCTCCTCACCTCGCGCTCGCCAGGCCCGGGGATGGACCGGAAAACGGACCAGATTGGCCCCCCAACTGTGCATGGCTTCGAAATATGCTTTCTCCCAATGCCCTTCTTTTTCCAATTTATCCGGATCGCTGGTATTCAAGCCGTGAAACACCTCAACCTCCCCGGATGGCAACACAAATTGATTTCCCTGAACAGAAATTCTGGGGAGAGATTGGGCCTCAAGCGAAGCGGGAAACCACAAAAAAGGGAGGAAGAGCAAACAGGTAAAGGAGAGTTTCATAATAAGCAACGTCATGGATGGATGGACCAAACTACGTATTTTTTTCCCCTGGCCAAGAACAAAGTCATTCTGTCCTTCACCCGACCAATGGACAGAGATTTCCCTCCCACCTTTGACTTGGAAAACGATGCTCTGCCTGTTTCCTTTGCACAAAAATTACCTAATGTCTCAGCTTTTTCAACCTTTTCCCCTGCGAGAACTCACGGCCAAAAACCGCTTGGTCGTTTCCCCCATGTGTCAATATTCCAGCGAACTTGGGTATGCCAACGATTGGCATCTGGTGCATTTGGGTACCCGAGCGGTCGGCGGGGCTGGCATCGTCGTTACGGAAGCTACTGCGGTGGCACCGGAAGGGCGGATTTCTCCCCGAGATCTGGGCTTGTGGGAAGACGGTCAGGTAGACAAACTGAAGCAAATCACGGCTTTTCTGAAGGCTCAAGCGGCGATTCCGGCCATTCAGTTGGCTCATGCGGGTCGCAAAGCGAGTTGTCAGCCGCCATGGGATGGGGGCAAGCAATTGGGGTTGGCAGAGGGAGGCTGGGAATGCGTCGCCCCCTCGCCTATGCCATTCCACGAGGGAGATCGGGCCCCACGTGCTGCTACGCCTGAGGATCTCAGAAGCATCGTAGAGCAATTCGCCTCAGCCGCAGCACGAGCCCTGCAAGCAGGTTTTCAGATCGCAGAGATTCACGCAGCACACGGATACCTGTTACACGAATTTCATTCTCCCGTTTCCAACCATCGCCAGGATGAATACGGAGGTTCTCTGGAAAATCGGACCCGATTGACCCGGGAAGTTGTGGAAGCAGTGCGCGCAGTATGGCCGGAGGAATGGCCCATATTTGTGCGGATTTCGGCGGATGACTGGTTGACAGACCGGGAGTCTTGGACCATTGAGGATTCCGTGTGGTTGTCGAAAGAGCTGAAAAAGCTCGGCGTTGAGGTGATAGATGTTTCCTCTGCTGGCATTCATCCAGCCCAAAAAATTGCGGTAGGAGCCGGCTATCAGGTACCCTTTGCCGCTCGCATTCGAAGGGAAAGCGGTATCGCCGTCGGAGCAGTTGGCATGATCACAGAAGCCGCGCAAGCCGAATCTTTGCTACGCACGGAACAAGCGGATCTGATTTTCATGGCCAGAGAATTGCTGCGAAATCCCTATTTCCCACTAGAGGCTATGGATCAGTTGCATGAGAAAAGCCAGAAGTGGCCAAAACAATATGCCAGAGCCAGGCGAAAGTAAGGAGGGAGGGGATAGTTTGGGACAGTTTCTTGTCTGGGCAACCGTTCTTTCAAAAAAATGGATTCCCCCAGTTGGATTTCCGCTGGGAAGCTGGTTGTTTGGAAAAGCAATAGCCTCTCAATCCCCCGACTTATGAAACTGGATGAAATTCGCTGGGGCATCATCGGATGTGGTGATGTAACCGAAGTCAAAAGTGGTCCCGCCTTGTACAAATTGCCGCATTCCAGTTTGGTTGCGGTGATGAGGCGCAATGGAGAAAAAGCAGCAGATTATGCTAAGCGCCACGGTGT
>JBCCCJ010000688.1:0-4178 GCA_039033615.1 Bacteroidota bacterium | reverse complement strand
GTTTTAGGAGAACTACTTGCAGGCTTCGATCTGGGGAACCGGGCAGAGCAAAATCGCCAAGAATTAGAAACATTTCTCAAAGAACCCAATGTGTTGTTCCTTACCATCAACGCTCAAACAGCAGAGCAACACGCCACCATCTATCGCCAACTTCGACAACAGGGAACTCCTATACCCACAGCCGCGATGGCTCTTCAACTGGAAATGGGGGTGTTCACCTATGACGCTCACTTCTCAAAAATTGAGGGTCTCACCATTGTTCAGAGAGAAGAAGACTTGGGATAAATTCGTATATGGCTGCATGCGCAGATGATATTTGTCCACAGCATTTCAAAAGAATTCATTGTTAGTTACCTTCCAATCTCTGCCAAAAGGCAAAAGATAGGCTGGGCCTCTGTTGCAATTCCTACTCCCCCACATCACCCACATGAAGCGATTCCTCCTCCTTTCTTTCATCGCCTTGTTGCTGATCGGAACGATCGGGTTCATCTGGATCAACCAGATCAATGATTTCCAGCGCGATGGGAAGCTCCACGTCTCCATCAATGACAGCCCGATCGAAATCATCCGGGATGAAAACGGCATTGCTTACGTCATCGCCGAGAACAAGGCGGATGTCATTCGGGGGCAGGCCTTCGCTACGGCGCAAGATCGCTTGTTCCAGATCGAATTCTATCGGGCCTTGATCAAAGGGGAAGCCGCCAAATTGGTGGGGAATTCTATGTTGCCCTCCGACATCCAAATGCGGGTGCTCAACCTCTACGGCAATGCCGAGCGGAATTATCAGTTCCTGGATGAGGAAACCAAAGCAACCTTGAATTGGTACTGCGAAGGTTTCAATGAATACCTGAAGGTCGGAGCGGAGGAATATCCGGTGGAGTTGAGCTTGCTCGGCATGGAGCCGCAACCCATGTCTCCGGTGGACCTGGTTTCGGTAACCCATTTCATTGGCTTTTTCCACAGCCAGAATTTGGAGGACGAAATCTTGAGCCTCAACCTGGCCGCTCGCATGGGGCAGGCTTCGGAACTCTTGCCGCTGGCCATCAACCTGGACCGAACCAAGCCTCTGGTTGCCGATTCTATGCCTGCTTTGGCGAACCCATTATCACCTGGTCAGGCCTTTCGCCATCAATCGCTTCCAACACCACTGGTCCCTTATCCCCAATTTGGCTCCAACAATTGGGCGATTTCCGGCGAACGATCCACCTCAGGCAAGCCCATCCTGGCAAATGATCCTCACGTAGATGCCCGGGTGCTGCCAGGAACCTTTTATCCCATCGGCCTGATTTGCCCCGAGTTCAAAGCCGTGGGAATCGCTACGCCAGGCATCCCAGGCTTGCTCAGTGGTCGAAATGAATTCGTTTCCTTCGGCATCACCAATGCCTACGGCGACAGCCAGGATCTATTTTTGGAAGAAACGGAGGGAGAATTTTACCTGCAAAACGGAGAGAAGATCCCCTTCGAAGTCCGCAAGGAAGTCATCGAGGTCAAAGACAGTACTAGCGTGGAATTGGAAATTCGTTCGACGGAACGAGGGCCGGTTCTCTCTGATTTTCCGGTCTTCAACTTCATGACCGATCAGGTGGTCAGTCTGCGGTGGTCCTTGGCGGAAACCCAAGGAACCTCCCTGGGATTTGAGCGCATGCTGGAGGCCAGAAATGTTCCCGAATTTCGGCAGGCGATTTCCGGGATGGACAATACCTTTTTCAACTTTGTCTTCGCGGATGTGGAGGGAAACATCGCCCATCAAGCCACCGGTTTGGTGCCCATCCGGGGGAATGGCAATGGCACCCTTCCCCAATCCGGCAAGCCCGAAGCGATGTGGACGGGCTTCATCCCGAAAGCGGAATTGCCACACATGATCAATCCGGAACGAGGTTGGGTGGGGACTGCCAATCACGATACCCGCCCCGATGACTATCCCTATTATTATTCCAGCCATTTTTCTCCCTGTTATCGCTACCAACGACTCAAAGAATTCTTCGCGGAGCATGACCAACTCGCCGCTCCTGACCTCTGGGAATTGATCTTCGACGTCAAGAATATGCAAGCGGAGAAACTTGCGCCTTTGTTCATCGAAACGCTAGAGGCCGATGAGCGAACCGCAACGCTTGCTGATATTCTGCGCGAATGGAATCAGGAGGATGAAATCAACGAGGTGGGGGCTTCGGTCTATACCGTGTTATACAACGAATTGCTCTACCTCCTCTTGAATGACGAGTTGCCGGATGAATTGGAGGATCAGTATTGGGACAATGTGTATTACTGGAACCAACGCCTGGACAGTCTTTTGCTGTCTGATCATGCCTTCATCGACAATCGAGAGACCCCAGAAACAGAGACCCTGGCAGATCTGATCCTGGAGGCGGGCCTCGCTACTGATCGCATCCTGACCGAAAAATTTGGACCAAACAAAGCGAATTGGACTTGGGGAAAATTGCACACCGTGTACTTCTACAGCCCCATCCGCAAAGAGGGATTCGGCAGCGAATTGTTAGGGGCAGAATTGCTCCCCAAACAAGGTTCCAACCAAACCCTCAACCGGGGCGGATTTGTAAAAAGCAAAGACCATGCGTACGATACCGGTTGGTTCAGTTCCTTTCGGATGGTCGCTGATATGAACGATCCTGAAAAGATCATGGGTGTCGTTTCAGGGGGAAGCGCCGCAAGAATCTTCCATCCCTACCACAAATCTCAGCTAGCAGCCTGGAAAACGGGGGCATGGCTTCCCTATTGGTTTTCGCAGGAAAAGATAGAAGAACACGCCAAGCATCGGCTGGTGTTGGAGTGATCAGGTCAAGGAGAGGTCAGACGTCAGATCGGTTCCCTATCAGACCATTTCATTGTCAGACAAATACATTTGCAAGTGAAGCAGAAGCGCCTACTTTGAACCCAGAACCCATGAGCACCACCACCCCCGAACATGACGCGCGCATAGCCAAGCTGACCTTTGCTTCGGTGTATCCGCACTACATCACCAAAGTCGAGAAGAAAGGCCGCACCCAAGAAGAATTGCATCAGGTGATCGAATGGCTCACCGGCTTTGATGCAGAGACCCAGCAAGCCCTGGTCGAGGAAAAGGTGAGCTTCGAAACCTTCTTTGAACGGGCAACGCTGAACCCCAGCGCCCATCTGATCAAGGGAGTGATTTGTGGGTATCGGATCGAGAACATCGAAACGCTTCTGACCCGCCAAGTCCGGTATTTGGACAAGCTGGTAGATGAATTGGCCAAAGGAAAGAAAATGGAAAAGATCCTGCGGGAGGGGTAGAGAAGTGGGAGTAGAGAAGCGGGAGGCGGGAATAAGAAATTTCTTGAAGTTCTACCATCATAGAAAGCATGAAACACGTCAAACTTGTACCGATCCTGTTAGCATGGATGATAGGAGGGGGGATAGTATGGTTCTTCTGGGGAAAGCACCGAGTCTTGGGAGCAGAACTGGGTACTGCTTACCTGGGAGAAGATGCAGGATTTACGGAACTGGTCCTGTACGACAATGGGATTTGTGAAAGGCGATATGGAGGAATCATGGGAGTTTCCGACCGGAAGTATTATGGGTTTTCATTTGACGGAAATGAGATCCAACTCCAGACCACCGACCGGATTTCCAACCTCACCAATATGGAAATCATCCTTCATGGGACAGAATATACCTTCTCTGCCTTGAGCAAAGATCCATTCATCAGGCAGTAAAAAAGAGTCCTTCCTTCTCCAGGTGGCGAGGGTATTTCGATACAGGATTCTTGACTGTAGATACTGGCAATTCCCTGGCAGATACCCATAAAGCAATTCAATTGTTGCTTGAAGGGAAGTATCTTGAGTTAGAAGCAAAATGGGGTGATTCGCTAGCTGCTTCTTTTTATCAAAATCTCCATGACCGGAACCATCTTCCCTCCCAGCGATGACCTGACTGACTTTGTCATGCAGTACTGGACGCTGGAGTTTCCACGGGAAGGGATTCCACAGCGAAACACCATCATTCCAGATGGGACGATGAAGCTGATTTTCCATTACGGGGACCTGTATTGGCATCATCCCGAAGGCAGGGAGAGCTTTTTGCAGCCAAGGTGTTTTTTAATTGGGCAGCTTACCCGGCCCTATGTGGTGGAACCCGCCGGTGATACTGGCACCTTTGTGGTCCGCTTTCACCCCAATGGCTTCCTGCCTTTCGCGACCTTG
>JBCCCJ010000687.1:0-4184 GCA_039033615.1 Bacteroidota bacterium | reverse complement strand
GCTCGGGAGTTTTTGAATGTCCCCTATTTATGGGGGGGATGCTCTAGCTTCGGGATTGACTGTTCGGGTCTTACCCAGTTGGTGCATCGCATGTGTGGCATCGCCATTCCTCGCGATTCTTCACAGCAAGCAAAAGTAGGCGAATCTGTCCCCTTTGGCGACCATCGCCCGGGCGATCTCGCCTTCTTCGCAAAACCCGAACAAAGCAAGGTCACGCATGTCGGGCTGATCTCTGGATCAGATACCATCATTCATGCATCGGGGCGGGTCCGTGAAGATCGATTCGAAGCTCCAGGTATTGTTCATACACAAACTTCCTCTATGACTCACCAGTTGATAACCATTCAAAGATGTTAATCAGAGAAAGCGTACTTGTGCTCAATCAGGACTATCAGGCCATTGGGGTTTGCTCGGTGGAGCGAGCCTTCATTCTGGTTTTGCTTCAAAAGGCGGAGATGCTCTCCGAGAACCCGAAGCGGCGGCTCAAATCGGTACAGCGGGAGTATAAATTTCCTTCCATCATCCGATTGTTCCGCTACGTCCATTTCCCCTATAAAAAGGTCAATCTGTCTCGCCACAATGTCTTCAAGCGAGATCGAAACAAATGTGTCTATTGCGGGAGCAAAGAGAATCTCACCATTGACCACGTGGTACCTAAGTCTATCGGAGGCCGAGATACCTGGGACAACCTCGTGACGGCTTGCCAAAAGTGCAATGCGAAGAAGGGCAATCTGACCCCAGAACAAGCAAACATGCCGATGCTGAAAGAGCCCTTCCGCCCCAGCTTTGTGATGTTCCTCAGCAATTTTTCTGGAGATGTAGCCGATGATTGGAAGCCATATCTCTATATGTCATAATTCCGCCAGAACTTTGGCCATCTGACCAGTTGCAGCCTTGCGGGTAAATTGGCTCACCGCTTCTTTTGCGGGATCATTCGCTAGCTGTTTTTTCTTGAAAAGGCGATAGAGCCGTAGCAGCTCTTTTTTCATTCCTACCTTGTCTTCAAAGCCACAGACCGTCCCAGATTGCGTTTTGCGAATGACTTTGGCAAAATCTGCGTCAGGTGGTCCCACCGCCAAAACAGGCCTGCGAGAGCCGATGTATTCATAGGTTTTGCCGGGAATGTGGCCCATCACGTTGGGGACGTTGTTCACCAGCAATAGCAAGACCTGACTCGCACAGGTGTAAGTCAAGACCTCTTCGTGAGGCACATACGCAATCTTTTCCACGCGATCTGCCAAGCCCAATTCCTCCAATTGCTGGAAGGCAATGTGATCCGTTTTCCCCACAAAGCGCAATTGTAGTTCCTCGCGAAAACGGGGAATCTCTTCACACAATTCGCTGAAGGCTTCCCACAAGGTTCGGGAATTGCGATCCGCATTCAAATAGCCTATGTGGCTACACAGAAAGCGATCCTCCAACTCGGGTTTCTCAAACGCAAAGTCCTCGTGATCAAAGCCATTGGTGATGACTCGTACTTCTTCTGCGCCCAGTGCTTCAAATTCTTTGCCCCACACCCAACTCACTGTCACCAGCCGATCGGCTTCTTTGATCACTTTGGCTTCCATCCTCCGATGGCGACGATCTCCCCATCGGGTCAGTTGCAATTGATCGTAGAAATCAATGTTGGTCCAGGGGTCCCGAAAATCTGCCACCCAGGGGATCCCGGTTTCTGCTTTGACGCCACGAGCGATCATGTGAACGGTATGCGGAGGGCCACTGGATAGGATGGCATCTACTGGCCGGATGGTCAGATATGCTGACAAGAGCTTGACCGAAGGCTGAATCCAAAAACAGCGGGCATCTGGGACGAAGAAATTCCCTCGGATCCAGATAGAAAGACGCTCTGCCAGGCTAGGCTTTTTGTCTTCGGAAAGAAAGCCGGAGTATACCTGCTTTTGATTCCCCTTGCCAGTAAAGCGTTTGTATACTTCATAAGGCTCCCAAATGGACCCTTTGATCACTTCTTGCCCTTCGGGAATGTCTTGCTTCAGGGATTCGTCAATGATGGGATAGGCTGCGTCTTCAGCAGTGTAGACGATCGGTTCCCATCCAAAATCCCGGAGGTATTTGACCATCTTCAATACCCGCTGTACCCCAGCTCCTCCACTTGGTGGCCAATAGTAGGTAATCAACAGCACCTTTTTCATGCTGCAACCTACTGCAATCCATAGTACATATCAAACAGAAGAGAGCGTTTGGCTTTGATTTTGTCGCCCCGCTTCAGGTTGGACCAGCGAGCAAAAGGAATGGTTTCCAGGTGGGTGTCACCATCGTCTTCCCGGACGGTGATTTGGTACAATTCCTTTTTGGGGCCTTCCCGCCAATTTTGAGGATCTTGCTGGGGAGGCGCATTCGGCCACTGAGCTTCTTGATTCTTCCCAGAACCTTTGAGTACGTTTTTGTTGACCCATTCCATCACCTTGAAGCGGTATTTGGTGTCATAGACAGGTACCTGGTCGTACACCGGCTCTTCGTAGGTCTCTTGTCGGGTTTCGTAAATGGGTCGGCTGCAATATTTATCAACAAAATAGCCATTGCCTTTGTCGATTTGCCCACAGACATATCGTTCCTCTCCGACTTTTACCCGCACATCTCGCGTTCGGGTTTCATAGCCGCGCAGCACTTGATTGTAGCTTCTTACCGCCCGAAAACTACTGACGCCAAATGCACCTTGAGGGACTGACCATGCTTCCTTCTCCACGGGCTCGTTGTGCTGCATCTGCACTTGCCGCTCCCACTGAAAGGCAACGACACTGACTTCTATTTCCTTCGGAAAAGACCGCAACAACAGCATCCCCACCAAGCCAATCAGGCCAAGGATCAAGATCCAACGGAGCGGATTTCGTCGTTTTGGAGATTTCGCTGCTTGCTGCTCCAGCGGATGAATGGTTCGCTCAGGCGCAAAGCTGTCGGTCGGGACTTCGCGATTGCTGTATTCACGCTCCTGTAGGCGAACTTCCTGGCTCGTGTGATCTCTGGTATTCCCACAACCACCACAGACGTTGAATACTGCTTTGTTTTGAGTCTTACAATAGCCACAAATCCAATTTGGTCCAGATTGAGCTTCTTTTAGGCGGGCTTCATCCTCGACGATTTGAGAATCGGTCGGCAAGTAAAAGCGGACATTCTCCGGGCGGGAAGAACCGCAATTGGGACACCGAGTTTCCGGTCCCAGGATCATTTTGTTTCCGCAAGTTGGGCAGTCCCAGCGACCAATGCGTACGGCCATAATCGTTGTGCTTGTGAGTCAGTTTCAAGTTAGCATGCAAGGGACCAAGTTCAAAATGAATGGTTGGAGGGGTTGGGGGAATTGGTTGATTGATTGATTGGTTGATTGGTTGATTGGTTGATTGGTTGATTGGTTGATTGGTTGATTGGTTGATTAGATAAAAAAATCTGACTTCTGACAGCCAACGCGATCTATCCTCTGTCCTCTCTTAATTGGTTGATTCAAGAAAACTTCTGACAACATCGTGATCTGACAGCCAACGCGTTCTGCCCTCTGGCATCTCTTCATTCGTGGATTGGGGGAAGTAGCACGTTTTTCTAAGCCGCGTCGAGGTTCTACCTGGGAGGTCTGGCACCTGATCTCTCTCTTTGCAATATGCGATTCGGCCTGATCTTACCAGAAATTAGGTCGGCACGGCGGAATTCCCGAATTTCATTCTTCCAAGTTGTGAACAGGTGAAACAAGCTCAACATTCCTCTCTGCTTAAAATTGATGCCCGTTGGATCTGGATGATTCTCGGCCTTGGGAGTTGGTTGTTGCACAAATTGCTTTGCGCCAACCCGTCTTTCACAGAGATCGCCTATTCAAGAGGCCTCTTTCTAGTGATCCGTAATCTCTATGATTATACCCTCGGTTGGTCTCCCATTCCGATGGTGTACTTACTTATCTTGGGTTTATTGCTTAGATGGGGGTGGAAATGGTATAAACGAAGGCAAAATCCTCCTCCCAAGCGAAATTGGCGAAGTCGGCTCGCGAGTTTTTTCCTGGGACTGCTCGCATTTGTGGGGGGAGTGATGACCATCTTTTACTGGTCATGGGGCTACAACTATTGCCGTCAACCACTCGAAGCTCATCTTGGTCTTCCGGTGGGAGAGATGGACAGCCTGACCATTGATCAGGAATTTTTCCTGGCAACCGAAGCTGTGATTGCCGCCAGAGATCTCATTACCGG